>CAYMNU010000071.1:0-7001 GCA_964391885.1 uncultured archaeon
CTTGTGCCGCACCAGGCCAGTACACCATGACTGATTTCATGGCTTGAGCCTGCCTGCGGGAGATACCCCGGACTTCAGTCCGGGGAGTACGTCATTTTAAAGACAGGTATTTTGAGCTCATTCAAGAAAAATCATTCAAGGTCGTCCTCTACGACCGAAAGCGGCGGGACCAGCTTGTTTGCCGCAATCTTCTTCCCTGGCATTATGGAAACATTTATTCCTGTTTTGACATTGTCGCCCACCACACAGCCGAATTTCCTCCTTCCGCTACTTTCCTTCTCACCGCGTATGTTTAGCTTGACTTCACCGTTATCAAATCGCAGGTTAGCGACGTTTGTCCCTGCCCCAAAGTTGCAGTTCTCGCCGATTATCGAGTCGCCCACGTAAGAGAGATGAGGGACGTTTGTATTACTCATTATAATGCAGTTCTTTATCTCGACGGCATTGCCGATATGCACATCATCGCCTAGTGCAGTATATGGCCGTATATAGCAGTTCGGGCCAATCCTGCAGTTTTTTCCTATTGTAACCGGGCCTTTAACATACGCGCCCGCTGTTATGGCGCTACCTTCTCCAATACTCACTTCTCCCTCAAGCACAGCATTTGGGTGCACGTCGCCCCTGATATCCTTCTTCATCCTCTTTAAATGGAACTCGTTGGCATCCAAAAGGTCCCATGGTTTCCCTACATCGAGCCAGAAGCCATCGTAAACGTGTCCGGAAGCTGATGACATCCTGAGAGTGTCGGTTATCTCATATTCGCCCCTGCCTGACTTCTTGGTACTTTTTATGTCTTCGAATATGTCTGCACCGAATGCATAAACTCCTGCGTTGATATAATTACCTTTTGGGGTTTCCGGTTTTTCCTCTATGCTTATGACGTTCTTTTCTGCATCAAGCTCCACCACTCCGAAGTTCTCTGGTTGGCTGGATTGGGTAACTGTTATAGTATTGCACCTCTTCTTCTTGTAGGATTTTATGAGTTCGGGTAATAGCGATTCCTCAAATACGAGATCCCCATTCATACATATGAAGGGTTCGTTTATATGCCCCTCCGCACAGCCTATAGCGTTTGCAGTTCCCAGAGGTTCTTCTTGAACCAGATAGGATACCCTATCACCAAGTGCATCCCTTATCTTGTCGTCCCCCTTCCTTATCAGAACAAATATTTTTTCTATGCCTGCAGATTCCAGAGCCTGGATAGACCATTCTATCATGGGCCTGCCGGCTACGGGCAAAAGCGGCTTTGGCCTTGTGGCGGTCAGCGGCATCATGCGCGTCCCAGCGCCTGCCGAAAGTATCAGCGCAGTCTTCATATTGCCCCCAAAAGCGGTTAATTAGAAGGGAAGGGATAAAAAAGCCCCTAACACCACAGCTTCCACATAGCATCAACAACATTCTCTCTCTTCGCAGGAAAGGCCGCAACCTTTCCCTTGAGCTGGATGGTGTCTTTGCCCCCCCGGGTTATCTTGCCCTCAAATGCCTCTTGCTTGTCGAAGCGAATCCAGAAGAATCCCTCGTCGCTCACATGGCTATCAACGTCAAAGCCCTTTAGCGGCCCGAGCCGTTCAGTAATAAAACTTACTACGCTTTTGATGTCCTGCTGTTTTTTGAAACCAGCAGAAACCTTGATTATCTCATTGCCAAAGCTACCCTCTAAACTTTCGGTTTTGAACTCAGGCTCTTGCCCGGGCGGGAGAAGATTTAGCATAGCTTCCTTTACCTTGTCTAAATCCTCTGTCGAGTGGCAAAATGCCTCCAGGCTCAGATTGTGGAAGAGCATAATGGGTCGATAAGTATAAACAAGGGGGCAGTAAATCAAATGCCTTTCTCTATCTTCTTTCCCCAGTGGGCGAAGCAGTCTTTGAGACCCAATCCCATAGCTATGGCGACACCTATACTGATGCCGGCTATTATTATCTTAAATGAGTCGGTCAGTATATGCACATTATCCTTTATCTGGAAATGGGGCAACGCGAGTACTACTGCAAAGAAGATAACCATGGCCTTTAATATCCACCCCACACTATCACTTGATATGGCTGCCTTACTTTTCTTTACTCTGCTTTCGATGAAATCACCGACAAGCATACCTGCAATCAGTATGAATCCACCCAAAACAAACTCAGGATAAAGATTTACAAGAGACCTGAACATAACCACCAGCCTGACCTCAGAAAACGCCGGACCTGAGTTTGCGGCCACCGTGTCGATGCCACTGCCTATAAGCACAAGCATAACATAGACCATGAAGATTCCTGCGATGACTTTGGTTAGCTGCATACCACCCAAAGCGTTGTGCAGCCCGTGCTTAGCTATCTTTTCTTCGACACGTATACTGTCAAGCACCCCCTTGATTATCCTATAGACTACCGCTCCGATTATCACCCCCACTACAGAAAATATAAGGAATACTCCGATGTTAAGCATCAAATCCTGGAAGCCCTGTATATATTCCACTAATATTTGGAACATTGAAATGCTCCCCACTCCTTCATGCAGCGCCCAGGACACCATGGATTTCAAGCCCATCGCCACAAAGAGCCATTTTACATAAACCCCCACTCCCGTACTTATTCTTCCCCAGAGATTGAGGGAGAGTATCTCGCTACTTGCTATCTGCTCTTTGAGCTCCCTGATGCCCATTATACGCCTAACAATTGCCGCAATCACCGAACCGATTAAATAACCTGCAAGCAGTCCTACGACTATGACGGAAACAAATATACCTACGTTCACCAGAATATTGAATGCGTTACCGACTAGCATCTCAGGATTCAGTTCCATTTTTATTGTGTTTAACTAAATATTCAGAATATAAAAACACAGCTCGCCGTGCCCGTGAGTTTTTTTATCGTGCTTGTATAGATTATCTTACGATAAAAATAGGCACTGTAAATAAAATTGCGGCATATCCTCTGAAGGTCACCCTAGCCACTCGAGTTCTTCATCATCCAGGCCGAAACTTTGCACCATGCCTTCGCCGGCTTCCCTGCTTTCCGAGAATACTCTTTTTACTAAGGGGAGATAACTTGTTATTATGCGCTTCCCAGAGTCATGGACCAGAGGCGACATCTTTGCGGCTATAGAGGCTTCCTTTGCCCGTTTGCCTCTTGTCATGCCCATTTTCTGTATAAGAGAGGGGAAGCGGTATTTGCTAAAGCCCATGATTGGACTGTCTTTCGAGAATCCGACGCCCACGGTCATCAGGTCATTGACATATCTCAAAAAGCCCCAATACTGGCGGTTTGTCACTCTTCCGAGGAAAATGTCCGCGCGAGAGAGCTGCGCAAAGGCTCTTGCCCTCTCGCCCTTTTTTTGGTATTCAAAAGGTATGTTTTCATCGAGCCATGCTATAAAATTCCTGGGTTCCTCGTCAAGGCTCCACATCACCTTTCTGCATTCGCTGTAGTCCGAGCACCTGAATATCTTCTGCATAGCCTTGTAAACATCTATGGGCCTGTCCCTCTCCTGCAAAAAGACGCTTTCTGCGGACAAGTTCTTTTCGCCCTGGGCGAGGGCTTGCAGGTCGTTTATAGCCGAGCGCAGGTCGCCCTCGCAGTTGTCGGCTATCTTCTGCAGGGCCAAGATATCGCTTTCTATTCCCTCTTTCTTAAGTATCTCTCCCAGCCTTTTCACAACACCTCCCGGTGAAATCTTCTTCAGGCCGGCCTGCTCGCAGTAAATCTTGATTCCCGCCAACTTTTTGCTGCGTATGTCTCCACAGGTTATGATTATCGGTGAACGCGTCTCTTTTATGACTTTGACAAGAGCCTTTCCAGCTCCCCTGTCTGCAACACCTGAAAGGCCTTCAATCTCTTCTACTATAATGACTTTACTCCTGCCGCTGAAGCTGCGTGTCTGGGAACCCTGGCCCGCTATTTGGCCGACAAGCGCTTCAGTCCTCTTATCCGAAGCGTTCATCTCGAGTATATCCCAATTGAATTCTCTTGCAAGTGTCTGGGCAAGAGAGCTCTTGCCTGTGCCAACATTTCCATATATCAGCAGCGCCCTCTTCTTCGGCGGCTTGTGGGCCCATTGTTCTGACCAGGCCTTTGCAGCCTTTATGGACAGCTCGTTGCCCACCATATCATCGAGGCTTTCCGGCCGATATTTCTCGCACCATGGGAGAGAAGCTTGGCGATTCTTAGCTGTCTTCGGTCCTCTGTCCTCTGTCCTCTCTAATGCGCCTTCTTCTACCTCTTTACCTTTGGCACCATGTTCAGGAGGGATTTCATTGATTTCTAATTGGTTAATATTAGGCTTGACCTTAGTTTCTGCAGGAGCTTCATCCGTAATCCAGGCAGTAAGATCCATCTAGGACGTTAGCAGCTTAATGAATTCCGGGCCATTTTTAAACCCATAGCTACCCTCTTTTGCACTTTCCTCATCGAAGCGCTCTACGCTATCGGCATCGATACCAAATCCGCTTATACAAAATGGGACTGGTCCCATCTCATGCTTGCGTGTTGAGATTGGCGTGTAGTGGTCAGGAAGGATGCCTACCCTAAAATCGCTATCAATCTTCTTTAAAAGTCTCTCTAAAAGGCGATTGTCAATGTTCTCAAGGGCCCTGATTTTCTCTTTTAAATGCCCTTCATGTCCTGCCTCGTCGGGTGCTTCTACATGCACAAGAACAAGGTCGTCGCCTCCATTGAGCGCGTCGGCCGCAGCATCAGCCTTGCCCTCATAATTGGTGTCATAGTGGGCGGTGGCGCCGGGCACCCTGATTACCTTGAGGCCTCCCAGAATACCTATTCCCCGTATCAGGTCGATGCCTGTGATGACGCTGCCTTCTATATTGAAGCGCTCTTTCAGCGTCGGGAATTCTGCCTTTAGCTTCCCAGGCCCCCAGAACCAGAGCATGTTTGCGAGCGGGCGCCCGTCCTTCTTTCTTTGTGCGTTGACATGATGGTTTTCAAAGACTCGCTGAGAGCCGAGCATTATAGCATTAAGCCTTTCCGCCCATTGCTTTCCATTGTCAGAGCTTCCTTTGCAGAGGTGTTCATTTATCGGCTTGCCCGGATGGTCGTGGGGGGCGTCGAACGAAAGCTCTGCTGGTTCCAATTCTATATTTTTCAGCACCAAGAGGTTCCTGTAGCTGACGCCGGGGTAGAACCTGAGGTAATCGCTCCCGAACTCCTTGTTGGCCGCGCCTATCAATTCCCTCGCTTCATCGTTGCTTATGTTGTCGGCGCTGTAATCTATGATATTGCCTTTATCTATCGTTATTATGTTCGCGCGCATGGGGAGGTCGTGCGCCCCTACATCAACGCCCATACTGGCAGCCTCGATAACGCCCCTCCCCCCTGGGAAATATGTATCTGGGTCATATCCAAGTATGCTCATGTTGGCTACATCACTTCCTGGAGGATAGCCTGCTGGTACTGTCTCCAAAAGGCCGCTTCTACCGCTCTTGGCGAGGGAGTCCATGTTCGGAGTCTTTGCAGCCTGCATTGGCGTTTTGCCTCCTAGGCTCTCGATCGGATAATCGGCCGCACCGTCGCAAATTAGGATAATATATTTCATCTAAAGCACCTTTTTGACCTCTTCGAGTGTGGGTTTTATTTTTACCATCCTGTTGGCATAGTTTGATTTCAGGTTATCAAGACCTCCCTGATGGTATTTCACGACGATGTCTGGGTCCTTCAGGAGGTTGCCCGTGAGTATTCCACAGACTGATTCATCCCCTTTGATAACACCCTTTTCAACGAGCTTCTTTACTCCTGCGACAGTCGCGCAGCTCGCGGGCTCTGCGCCTATGCCCGAAGCGTCGACAATGGCCTTAGCGTCGATTATCTCCTGCTCCGAGACCTGTTCTACGGTGCCTTTGCACCAGTTCATGACCTTTTCCAGCTTCTTGTAGGACACGGGGTTGCCTATTTTGATTGCTGTGGCAAGCGTGTCGGCTTTGACGGGCGTGTAATCGCTATAATCGCCCTTAAAGTATTTGTAGAACGGGTTCGCACCCTCTGCCTGTATCACCGCTATCTTGGGTATCTTGTCTATGACGCCAAGCTCGTTAAGCTCTAGCATGGCCTTGCCCATGGCCGAGGAGTTTCCGAGATTGCCCCCTGGCAGTACAAACCAGTCGGGCACTTTCCACCCCATCTGCTGCACCGCTTCAATGCTTATAGACTTCTGCCCCTCCAGCCTGAAGGGGTTTACAGAGTTGAGCAGGTATATTCCCATTTCCTCAGAGACTTCCTGCACAAGCGCCATTGCGTCGTCGAAGTCGCCGTCGATTTGTATAACCCTTGCGCCGTATGCCACTGCCTGGGCAAGCTTCCCGAAGGCTATTTTGCCTTCGGGTATGAACACGACTGCCTTCATGCCCGACATCGCGGCATAGGCTGCCATGGACGCGGAGGTGTTGCCAGTGGACGCGCACGCCACAATCTTTGAGCCGAACATATTAGCGGCGCTCATGCCGCAGGTCATTCCCCTGTCTTTGAAAGAGCCCGTGGGGTTCTCGCCTTCATGCTTTAGGCAGAGGTTCTTGTGGCTAACATAGTGCGACACCTTTTCAGAGCAGTAGAGGTTTGTGTTGCCCTCGGGGCGGGAGACTATCTTGCTGTCAGGGATGTCGGGCATGATGAGCTCTTTGTAGCGCCATACCCCGCTGGAGTAAGGCCACTTCAGGGAGCCCATCCTTTTGTCAAACATCTCCCTGGATATCTCTACACTGGACCAGTCATGCCTGGCTTCCAATAATCCGCCACAGTCGCAGCGCATTCTTTCAAGACCGTATTCCTCACCGCAGGATATGCACTTTAAAACAGACATTTTTCGCTATATTTGAGCCGATAGCAAATAAAATAGATTTAAGGCTTTTTATACAATATCTATCTAATTTCCCGCTATTTTCGTAGCAACTTAGGTCGACGGGCTATATCCCTTGGATTCGCCCGCCATTCCGCAAGCTCCTGTAGTGTAGCACGGCCAATCATTCCAGCCTTTCGAGCTGGGGACCCGGGTTCGAATCCCGGCGGGAGCACTCA
>CAYMNU010000072.1:0-3049 GCA_964391885.1 uncultured archaeon
ATGGCAAGCAAGCCTGAAAACGTGAAGTTCACCGGATATGTGGATGATATAGTGGCGGCGTATTCTGCAGGCGACATCTTCTTTTTTCCCTCTAGAGCCGAAACACAGGGTTTAGTGATACTTGAGGCATGGGCCATGGAAAGGCCCCTTCTGATAAGAGATCTCCCTGTCTTCCGCGATTGGACTCATGACGGGGAAAACTGCCTGCGGGCTCTGGATGAAACGGATTTTGCTGAAAAATTGCGCTGGCTGATAGACGACAAGGCACTCAGAGAAAGGTTAGTCCGCGGGGGTAAAAAAGCTGTAAAGGAGCACAGTATGGAGAATATCGGGAAAGAGCTCAAGAGGGTTTACACGGAGGTCCTGAATGAAAGCTAGATATATTATTATAATCCTGCTGCTCGTTAGCCTGTTGATAAAGCTTTACCCGCCCCTGAGCAACGAGTTCCTGGTCAACTTCGACTCAATATATCATGCACGCATAGGCCAGGAAGTTGCAAGAACAGGGTGGGTCCCCTTTTGGGATAATGTAGCAGGCGGAAGGCCGCACCTCTATCCGCCGGGATACCATCTGATGCTTGGCTATTCCAGTATGCTTCTTGGAATCCAGGTCTTTGACTTGATACAATATATTCTGCCTATTATAAGCGTGTTGCTCATCCTACCAGCGTACTTCCTCATCAAGAAACATAGGGACGGGAAAGCCGCGCTCTGGGGTGCTGCCTTCATGGCGTTCAATCCGATAATAACTTCCCAATCCTATGACAGCCCACAGCTCTTCGGGCTTCTGTTATTGCCATTAATTGCGCATTTCATGCTCAAAGGAGATTATCTATCCACAGGGCTGCTCTTTGGAATATCCCTCTTTTTCAACTACTTTGTCTCCATCACCATTCTTGCCTTGCTCGTATGCTTTGCCCTTGTGAAATATATCCGAGGGGACCGGAAAGCCATGCTCTTCACTATTCTGGCTGCTGCGATTGGCATTGGTCTTGTCTCGCCCTGGCTTCTTATATCTCTCAGCAAGGCAGGAGAATGCTTTGACCCTTCGACGGCGGTAAGCGGCATAAATGAGGCGGGGGAAGGCTACCTGCTCATGATTGCGCCCTTCCTGGCTTTTCTGGGCTTCGGCTTGCTATATTGGATGAGGGAGAAGCATGACGATTACAGCCTTTTCTGGATGACTGGGCTGTTCTTGGGGACTGTAGGCTTTCTGGCCTCGCTGGCTTTCCCTGAGCTGCATCCCTACGACCAGCTCCTGCTATTCGGCTTCAGCCTGGTGTTCATACTGCCGGAGCTCAAGCTGAAGAAGCAATACAAGGTACAAATAGTGGCAACCATGCTCATAGGGAGCGCTCTCGCAGTGTTTTGGGTCCATCCCGCCCTGTCTGGCGACGATCTGGCTGCAGTGGACTGGATAATCGAAAATACTGGCCCCAGCAACAATGTACTAGCCAATACTGAGGTTTCCGGAACAATTAACATGCGCTCAAGGAATATACGGACCGAGTTCGACCTTTTCCTCGAGTGCATACCAGACAGTGATAGATGGGCGGACATGCATCAGGCCCTACTGACAAGCGATTCGGCAGAGGCTGGTCTTATCTTGGAGCGCTATGGAACTGATTATGTTATAGTCGGAGCGCGCGATATCTGGAACTACGGCTTTGACATCGAAAAGTTTGAGGAGTTGGGCGAGCTTGTTTATGTCTCAGGAGATTCAAAAATCTACAAGATAAGATGAAAGTAGCACAGTTTACAGACACGTATTTGGACCATACCAATGGCATAGCAACTTCATTGTACGCCATCCACCGCAGCAAAAAAAGCTGGGATGATGAAGTTTTTTGTCCTATAGATTTCCCTGAGGTTCAGAAGGTTGCAGGCATACCCTTCCTCTTCTTCCCGGAATATAAAATAGCACTGAATCGAGGTTGGCTAAAGAGGCATGCAAGAGTGTTTGACGTGATACATAACCATACACCTTATGCTATGTTCTATTATGGGGCGAAAGCCGCAAAGGGCCTCAAAAAGCCGCTTGTCGGCACCTTCCACACAGACCCTGCCGCAATCTTCGGGGCTATGATTCCCGTCGAGTGCCCGCCAGGCAGAGTAATGACCAGGCTTACCTGGAAATACCTGATAAAGCTCTACGACCGCTGCGACGTGGTGGTCGCAGTCTCCCCATGGCTTGAAGAGTTCCTCAAGAGAGAAGGCATGAAAAAGCCCATAGTCACCATTCCAAACGGCATAGACATCTCTAGGTTCAGCGCAAACAAGGGTGATGAATTCAGGGATACATTCAAGATAGAAAAGGATATTCCTATAGTCCTGTTCATGGGAAGGCTGCAGCACAAAAAGGATCCTAAAACCTTTGTCAGGGCTGCGTTGAAATCAAAGTCGGATGCAGTCTTTGTGGTGGCAGGCAAGGGGGAGCTCGATAGCGATTTATGGAGTCTTGCCGAGAATGACCACAGGATAATCTTCACAGGTTTCCTGCCAGATCACTTAGTGCCGGAAGCTTATGCTGCTGCGGATTTGTTTGTGCTGCCTTCTGAAATGGAGACACAGGCGCTGGTACTGCTAGAAGCGCTTGCATCCGGGACGCCTTGCTTATCTACGGACGTGGGCATTGCACGGGATGTAATTGAACCCGGTTGCATTTTCAATCATGGGGATGCGACAAGCCTCGCAAGCAGGATAGACGAGCTGCTGGATGATACGAAAACTAGAAAGAAGATGGGGGACGCGGGTAGGAAGCTTGTTGAGAAAAGGTACACGATAGAGTCTATGGTCAGCGAATTGACTACTCTTTATGAGACGCTCGCGAAATCTTAGAGGGGTCGTCGGGAATTAAAAGGTCTACGGTCTTCAGTCGACTGTCTTCTGCCCGTCATTTTTCAATAGATGTTATCATGATGGTCGTAATCCAAGAGTTTAACTATATTCCCCTTGACATCATAGACTAAGACAAACGCTTTCCAGACGTGCACTCTCCGGGCGCCTTTCTTGTCGCCCCGAAGTGGCTTGAAATGCAAGGGTTTCTCTA
>CAYMNU010000073.1:0-4351 GCA_964391885.1 uncultured archaeon
TTTTTCTTTCTTTCGATGAAATATAGGCTTCTCTATGCGCATAATAAGCAAGGGGCTTTGAGCCCCTCAACCCCAATCACCCCTCAAAAATACAGCGCCCAGCCTATCACCATCCCTATCGCCACCGCCAGGAACACGCCGAACCTGCTCAGCGGGAACCAGCCAGTCTCGCTGATTATGCCCACTCCCTGTTTCGTTTGCATCATTTTTCACCCCCTTCATACATAGCCTGGCAGACCTGCCCCCCGCAGGGTTTTGCCAGCTGCTGGATCGCCCCCGAAATCCTCTTCACCCACACAGTCATCTCCCTCTCCATGCATCATGGCGACTATCCTCCTTAGCTTGGCCGAGGCCAGCTCGGTTATCTCCGGGTCGTGAGTGTCTACGGCAATCCCCATGAGCCTGTGGGCCTCAATGAGCCTTCCTTCAAGGCTGTCCTGCGAAGCGCAGTCATGCTCCTCCTTGGCTTTCTGCTCTTCTTGTAGCTTGGCCTTTGCTTCTTCGAGCTCCGCGTCGGATATAACGCCCTTCTCAAGCAGTAGCTTGCACAGCACACTCGCACAGAAGGAGCCTTCCATGTACTCGTCCAGCCTCTCCTTTATCCCCCTCAGCGCCACCGCCAGCTCGGCGGGCTTTACCTGCCCCCCGCCCTGCGTAAGGTACTCCTGGACACCTTTCAGCCACTCCTCTGCTTCCTTATCCGCCTTATTCTGCTCTCTTGCAATCATTTTTTCCATCATTTCACCAGTATGCCCTAAGGACTGGCAGGGACCCCCCAAAGTCCCTCCAGTCGCACCTAATGCCGCATTTCTTGGCGGCCTCGTTCAGCTCCCTGTCCATGCCGGGGTGGCAGACCACCACCAGCTTGTTCCTTCCCGTTGTTGTGCAGATGCCCAGCTTCACGCACATCCATATGTCCCTGCGCGACACAAGGTCGCCGGCAAGCTCGGGATAATGCGCCATGAGCGCGTTCAGGGCATCATGCCCGTTCCTGACATTGGTCATCTTCAGGTTCGACTCTCCAGACTGCGGGGCCATCATGGCAGCCACATCCTGTTTGCAACCCCGGCCACCAGGAACAGCAGCAGGACGATGATAATCGCGCCCTCCAGCCAGCTAACCAGCGCATCGCCGGCCCCGGCATTCTTCGCCAGAGCCCAGCCGGACACCATGATGACCACAAGCGCGGTGAAAAACACCATCACCCCTATTTTGTCTTCCATTTTCTTCAGTTAGCACGTGGCCACTATCTTGTACTCCTTCTCCCACTCCCCGTCGGCCAGCCTCGTGAATGCCCTGTTATCGGCTATCCTTCTGTAGCCATCCTCCCTCAGCTCTTTTTCAAGCCATTCCGCGAACCATTGGTCAAAGGCGGATGAGGACGTCGGAAAGCGCCGGTAGTCCTGCAGCCACTTTAGGGAGATCCTGTTCTTCACAGTAATCGGCGGGCCGAACACGTCGTTCACCTTCAGTAGCCCCTTCTCCAGCACCCTCAACAGCTCCAGGGAATTGGGGTCGTTCTTTCTAGAGCCCGCTCCCGAACCTTTTTCCTTGTTTTCCATGCTGCAATTAGAACGAGGCATATAAAAACAATTTAGTAGAAAAAAGAGTATTATATCTAAAAAGGTTTAACCATTATCCATTACACACATGCACAAAGACAATATCTTGCTGAAAATGGTAGCACTTTTAAGTGCTCAAACACAAACCATAATGGTATAACCTTTTTATCGATTCATACTAAATTATAGATAATGAAAAATTCCCTAATCAAGAACAGGAAGCTCGTCGAGAGGCGCTACAGCGGCAGAGACAACCCGGTAAGGACCCTCTCCATACCCAGAAAAGCTATCAAGTCCTGGAAGGGGCAATTCCTGGAGAACGTCAAAGTGGCCGTCCTGGAGTACACAATGCCGGAATCCGGCGAAGAGGATGAAGCCCTTCGCACTTTTCGGAAGGCGGGCATTCGAAAGGGGGACTGCATAGGCTTGTTGATTCTGCCGGATTACTCTCCCTTGCTTGTGGATTCCGAAGCGCTATTGCTGAGCCTTGATACCACATCAGACGAGCTAAGCAATCTGATAATCAGGAACATGTCTGAGCTTGCTTACAGGGTGGTTATGCCCGGCACAAAGCGCGGATATGACAAATCAGTCCGCAAGGTTATGAGATATATGGCGCATCTTGGGTATCAGATAGAAACACGGGACAAGCCAGAGGACTTTGCTGCGGACTTATTTGAAGACTTCGAATCCAACATAGATTTAAAGCGTCTTCCCGCCTCGACGGATGAGCTTAGGGAAAGAGCGTCCAAGAAGGGCGCTGCCGAAAGCAGGGAGCTTCAGAACCTAAAGCTGATTCAAGCATGCAAAGCGGCCGACACAAAGGTGATAAGGCAGCTTTTGTATAAGCGCGTTAACTTAAATGATGCTCGGGATGAAGCCGGGAGGACTATTCTCGAGATGGCAATAGACGATGCCAAATCCTATTTGGTTCCCTTGCTGCTGGAAGGCGGCGCGGATGCTAACTCCAAGGACGACAATGGCTACACTCCCCTCCACAGGGCCGCGAGGCTAGGGCTTTCTGAAGAAACCATCGAAGCGCTTGTAAAGCACGGCGCAGAGGTCAATGCAAAGGACAAGTATGGCATGACTCCTCTTAGCATTGCCGTCAGGAACGGGGATTATAACCTTGCCAAACTGCTTATCGAAAAATTCCATGCGGACGTCAATTCCAGGGACAAGTCCGGCAAGACAGTTCTGGATCACCTCAAGGGCACCCAGAAGGGCTGCGGGGAGCTGATGAGGATGTATGAGGCTCAGGGTGCCGTCGGCAAGGCGTCTAAGAAAAGGGCCAAGGCTAAGGCAAAGCGGGGGAGCATGGAATGAAACGAGTGATAACGCCTTGCTGCGGAAGAAGCGAGGAGATAAGCGAGGAGATGTACAAAGAGCTTGCCTCGGAGCCTGGGACTGTTCTGAAAGTGACCGAGAGCGAGATACATATGCCCTGCACGGATTGCATGAAGAAGAGAGGGGTTAAGAAGGGGGCTTCGCTCCCGAATGAAACGAAAAGGCCTCAGCCAGGGCGCGATGAGAAAGGAGATATAAAGGAATACCCCATGATAGAAGGCGCCATAAGGCACTGGGGGATTGCGAAGGGACTGAGCCATGTTTGAGGGTTGAATAAGCACCGCGCCCGAGCCTGCCGACTCCTTTTTATTCTTTGAAGCTTTAGAATAAAGTAAAATGAGCGCAGGTAGAATAGTGGGGGGTATAATATTATGGATAGTAGGTTTTTTCTTGGGTTTATTCCTATTTTTTTCGATTATAGGGGCGTTCTTTGCTTTTATTGTCTGGGCAGTCTTTTTCCTTGTAGGCATATTTGTAATGCTAATCGGGGACGGCGATACTATAGTTGTCCATAATGAGCCGGGTTATGGCTCTAGGTATCGCGACTATGAGCCCAGGGAGAAAGAGACTAAGATAGTAGAGAAAATAGTGGTAAAATGTCCAAAGTGCGGTGCAAAGAACGAGGAATACGCTAAATTCTGTAATATGTGTGCTTCTCCTCTGGGTCCTGACCACGAAGAATTACTGGCTAGGCTAGATAAGGCTGCAAAGAATATGGGCAAGGGTAGCAAGAAGGATTAGACATTATCAGATTCTAAAAATGCCCATAAACTATAGCACCTCGGGATATCGCAGAAGCTATAGCAAACCGTCCTCGGGTGGTAAATGCATAGGGATAAATATCATTGGCATAGCGTTAATTGTCATCGGCATAATAACTATAGCGATTATAGCTGCTTCGCCCGCCATACTTAACAGGATTTGGATGTCCCTCACTGGCTACGGCATCGGCTCATCGCGGCTGTTGTTAGCCCAGCATGTAACCTATGCACTAGGTGGTATCTCCATAGCTGCCGGGGCAATAATCCTATTCCGCCGTGTAATCTTCTAGGCTTGCTTGATTGCCTTCCTTTTTCTTTCTCGCACCACAATATAGGCTACAATGGAGCCAAAGAATAAGTTTTTGTTGAAACACCGAGGGATTGCGGACAAGTTAAGCCAATACTGATGGACAAAGACAAGAACCCTATAATTGAAAACATGCGAAGAAACACGAAGACCTTAGATTATCTAGCTGAGCTGAAATAAGTTTTTGTTGAAACACCGAGGGATAGCGGACAAAATGTGCAAATACTGATGGACAAAGAAAGAAATCCAATTATAGAGTCGATGAAGCGGAACAAGAACCTCATGGATATGCTCGCACGACATTAGCCTAGGCTCTCCAAAACACCAGTAAAGTTAGGCACCACAAAACCTTGAACTCTCAAGGCTAACACCCC
>CAYMNU010000074.1:0-44823 GCA_964391885.1 uncultured archaeon
AGACTATAATGAGCGTTCTGGCTACCTGCAAGCAGCTCGGGCAGAACCCTTACGAGGTTCTCAAGCCGCTGCTATGCTGCGACTGAGCTAAACACATACCCTCAAACGCATTTTTATACACTCATGCCTTAAGATTATACCTAGAACCCCAAAAATCTAGGAAAATAAACCCGGGTAAAAAAATGGTAACGAAAGGACTCAGCGTAGCTGACGAAAAGTTAGAAGGTGTCATGATGAAGCCTGCGAGCTACATCGGCAAAGCAACAAAGTCCGAGACTGGAAAAACGATTGGAGGCCTGGCCTTCATGATTGGTTTCGGCCTGGCGGTGCTAGCTGGCTTATTGGCCGGTTTGCAGGCAGCCGGAGTGGATTTGGGCATAGGCATCGAGGCATCAGGACTGATGATGGGCGTTCTTGCTCTTATCGGTTTGATTGTCGGCCTTGTGAATGTCTCAGATAAGGACTCAACCCAGTTCCTGATAGGTGCGATAGCAATAACTGCAGCTACGGGTTCGATGGGTGCGCTTGCCACATTGGGCATGGGCTTCAACGCGGTTGCCGTATTCATCATGAATATGATGAACATGGTCTCCCTGTTCATCGGACCTGCCGCTTTGATAGTGGGCCTTAAAGTGGTCTACGCGGCAGCAAGGAAGGCGTAGGCCTTCCTTTCTTTTTCTTTTTTCTCTTATTTTTCCGTATTCCTACTATCAGGCTTCCCTCAGAAATAGATTTTAGATCCCCTTTATCCTGTTCCCTTCAGCCTCCAGGAAGCGATAGACATTTTGATGCCTCGAGCCAGCGATTATCATATCCAGGGCCCTCTCACAGAGCTCGACGTCATCGTCCGCACCGATTATGCTTACAGTCTTCCCATAAACAGCTATTCTCGTACTTGTCAGCAGCTCGATGGCTCTCCAGGCCTTGCCCTTCTCGCCGATTATCCGCGACTTGACTCTGCGCATCTCCGAGTCCTTGCCCTTCAGTATCTTGTACAAATCGATTATCGACAGGCCATAGCCGTCTTTGAGCAAAAGCATGGCATACTTGGGGTTGAAGCCCCGGCCAATGGCTTTGGCGATGTCGCGGGCCTTCCATTCCGCAAGGCCGTCCTCGTCCTTTGATTCAATATTGACGCCCCCATTCTCGCCTATAATCATCTTGACCTTGCATCTTTTCTCTATCGTTGCCCGCGTCTTGCCCTCTTTGCCAACAAGCGCCCCGATGCGGTCTTCCGGTATCTTCAAGTATTCTGCCATTCTAATCTTCAGTGCCTTTCTTGGTATCTTTGCCCTTAACCGCTTTAATACTGATAACTACTTGGTCAGCGTCGCATTCAACGCCTCTTCTCTTGAAAAACGCGCATATATTCCTGGCGTCCCGCTCCAAAAACTCATCAGCCTTCGGGTGCGTTAGCAGCACGCCCTGCCCGAAGTCGATTATCACAGGCTTCCCTTTTCTCATGAGTATGTTATACTCGCTCAAATCCGCGTGCACCAAACCGGACTTATACATCTTTTTCATCTGCCCCAGAATCTCTTTGAATGTTTTTTCCGGATCGGCCGTGCCCTCTCTGAGGAGCTGCTGGGACGGCTCATCCTCGCCTATGTATTGCATTACTAAGACATTCTTCTCTATCGCAAACGGCTTCGGAGCGCTTATCCCTGCCTCCTCGGCTTTCTTCAGGTTTCTGAACTCCTTCATGGCCCAGCTGCGTATAAGGTCCTTTGGGCTCTTCCTGATCTTTTTGAACCTCTCGTCACCCATTATGTATTGCAAAACGGTCGGGTTTCTGAAATAGCTCGCAGACGAGAGCCTGAAAATCTTGATGGCTATCTTATGCCCTTCCCGCTCGCCGAGGAAGACGTCAGCCTCTTTGCCTGTCGATATGGGCCCTATAATCCTATCTATCCATCCCTCTGAGCCGAGTTTTCCCACTGATTCAAGGGTCGCATAGCTGAAGACACCGCCCTCGGTCTTATGCATCTGCAGGTCCTTTTTCACTGCCTGTGACCTGCGGCTGGCTTCCGAGTCGCTATCCTGGCTTCCTCGGCGGTCCCTAAAAAGCCTCTTGTCCCGCGTGCTTAGGTAAGGTTCTACTGATTCTTCATCATAATCTTCTACTGGTTCCTCCCCACGGCCTTCTTCCGCTTCTTCAACTTCCATAGTTTCCACTATGCTGATATCATTATCCCGACCCATCACGCTCTTCTCTTTCTTAGCCACTGCTATTTAGAAAGGCTGCCAACAAATAGTCTAACCTTCCAATATCTTTATGTTTGGGATATCCTCGAACCTCTTATTCAGGACTACCTTGTCGCCGATGCCGCCGATATGTTCTTGCGGTATCTCAAAGAAGTCTTTCCCCACGCCGCTTATGCCAAATTTCTCTACAAAGTTTTTTGCAACATCCGCATCCACTTCGCCTTTCACTATTATGGCATATTGCCCGTCCTGTTTCAGGTCCAGGTCCTCTATAGACCCAATAGTCGCGCCGCTCTGGTCAACCACCTCGACCCCCCTTATTGATTTCGTTCTCATTTCTGCCCCTGGATTATTATCCTCAATACCCTTAATACTACCATTTATTAAGCGCAGCAAGGATTAAAATAAGATTAAAACATAAGATTAAAATAATCTCGATGGCGGGCGGTTTGGAAAAGCCAAAAATGCCCTTACAAAGCATCCATATTTATCCCGCATTCCTATAACTAAGCCATGGAACCGCTCAGGAGAATAGTGCAGGGGGAGCTATCGCGCATTCTCGACGGCGTCGAAGAGGTCATGATAAAAGAAGTTCCGCCGGATATAGACGGCGATTTCTCCTTTCCCTGTTTTGCGCACGCGAAGAAATCAAACAGAAAGCCAGACGAGCTTGCGCTGGAGACTGCCTGCAAGCTGGCTAATGCAGGGGGCTTTATACTAAAGGCTGAAGCGAATAAGGGCTTTGTGAATATCACTTTAGATGCAGGCAAGATAGCCAGGGTAATCACCAAGGAGATTGCCGAGCTGAAGGAATCCTACGGCTCTGGGATTTCCAAGAAGAGCCGGATAATACTCGAGCACACCTCGGCAAATCCCAATGCGCCTCTACATGTCGGACATCTCAGGAACTCGGTGATAGGCGACACTATGGCGAGGATATTCCGTTTCTACGGATATACGGTTGAAGCTCAGTTTTTTGTCAACGACATGGGAGGCCAGCTTGCCATACTTGCATCTTTCCTGAGCGGAAAGGACTATGAGTCCGCGCTTAAGGATTCCGGCAAAAAGCCTGATGCATGGCTGGGTGATATGTATGTCATGGCCAACAAGGAGATCGACCCCGAGGTTGCCAAAGCCTTGCAGAAGAATTACGAGCGCGGGGGCAAGGAGATACGCAAAATATTTGATTTCATGGTGGACACCGCATCCTCGGGAGTCACGGAAACCCTGAAAGATTATAATATAAAGATGGACAGCTTTGTCAGGGAAAGCGACTTCGTATTCGGCGGGGCTGTCGGCGATGTCTTAGACGGGCTGAAGAAAACCCGGTTTTGGTTTGAGAAGGAAGGCGTCTCCGCAGTCAGCCTTGAAAAATACGGTATCGAGAAAGAGCTGGTCTTGCTCAGGAGCGACGGCACCACGCTTTACACGACGCGCGACTTGGCCTACCATCTCTGGAAGCTCAAAAAAGCGGATTGTATAAACGTCATTGCCAACGAGCAAACCCTCCAGCAGCAGCAGCTGCGCGCCGCGCTTGACATGCTTGGCGTTGCGGATGTGGAAAAACGTGTCAGGCACCTGTCATATGAGCTGGTCACGGTTCCGGGAATGAGGATGTCTTCCCGCACCGGCGAGTTCATATCTGCAGACGACCTGCTTGCTGAAGGGATAAGCCGCGCTGCCAAGGAGATAAACTCCCGCCAGATTGATGCCACCACCACAGAGCGGGAAGAGATAGCCAGAGCCGTAGCGCTCGGCGCAATACGCTTTAACATGGTTCGCGTCACCCCGCTAAAACCGATAGAATTTAAATGGGAAGACGCTCTTAACTTTGACGGCGAGTCTGCGCCTTACCTCCAGTACAGCCATGCTCGCGCATGCAGGATATTGGAAAAGGCAGGCAAGCCTACCGAATGCCCTGAATCGGGCTTGGGCCCCGAAGAATCCCGCCTAGTGATGCTCATAGCACGCTTCCCGGA
Source organism: uncultured archaeon (assembly GCA_964391885.1). GTDB lineage: Archaea > Altiarchaeota > Altiarchaeia > JAFGQM01 > JAFGQM01 > CAYMNU01. The sequence goes on from CAYMNU010000074.1 coordinate 4,185, forward strand.
TGTCGTGTCTGCGGCAGCAGAAAGCCTCAAGCCGAATTTGCTGCCCAATTATTTGATTGACCTCTCCGAGGCATTCAACCGATTCTACCTAAATTGCCCTGTTGTCGGATCAGAAGAGCCGTCTCGCAGCCTGCGCATACTTCTCGTCTCATCTTTCAAACAGGTAATGGCAAATGGATTATCCCTCCTGGGCATAGAGGCCCTCGAGAGGATGTGACCTGCAAAATGCTCTTAAAACTCAGGGCCCTGCTTATCCTCAACCTTGCGCTCTTCACACTGGTGCTCGCTGCCTTATACTCGGGAAGCATTGCATACTTCCCGGGACTCACATTGCTCATCTCTTGGATAATAGTATTCTTTGCTTCGATAGCAGCCCTGACTGCACACATGTCCCGGGACGGCGAGGAATGGTATCACTATGGCATAATGCTCAGCAGCGGCGCCCTCATGGCGATGATAGCGGGAATAGTGCTGGGGCTTGACATATACGGCATCGCAATACTGATGCCCTTTACAGTCATGGGCTCGCTTTCACTCAATTGGATGTTCTCTGACCGAAGCGAAGCTGCGATAGACGAGGATTTGAAAAGATTGAGGTCGGAGATAAGGGATTAGGGCTAATAGCTGGCTGGCAATGCTATGCCTAGAAATAAAATAATAAGGGCAAAAGGCTGAGAATACCCAGAAATACCAGGAACTTCCAGAATTTTACCCTCTCCGCAATCCTGAAAAGGGCTGCGATGCTTAAGACTCCGGTCGCGAAGGCTCCCGCCATGGCTATCAGCGCCCCGTCTGAAACCACAAAACCGCCCCTTAGCTGAAGTCCCACTTCTGCAGCCGCGACCGCGAATATGCTCATCATAAAGGAAAGCCTGAGTGCCGCTTTTGCACCATATCCCCTTAGCAGCAATGCAGACGTGGTTATGCCCGACCTGCTTATACCGGGAAGCGCGGCGAAGCCCTGCATAAGCCCGGCAATCACTGAATCCCTGTCCTTCAAATCCGATTCCTTGCGCACGCTGGGCTTAACGCTGCGCTGCAGCAGCCCGCTTATTATCAGGAAGGCGCCCACTGCTCCGATCACCAGCTCGCCACCCGCTTGCGAGAAGGCGCCGACGAATGCCAGGTAAAGCGGCGCACCCACTAATGCAGTGAAAAAAGTTGACAAGATTAGGAATCTGAGAAGAGGCCTGCTCTCGCTTCTGAAAAGCCCCCTGAGCTCATTCCTAAAATAGGCTATAGCTGCAAAAAGGGTCCCCATATGGAGCCATATAGACAAATCAAGCGCAGTATCCAGTGGCATGCCGAAAAGCTGGGAGACGATAACGGTTTGCCCTTGTGAACTTATTGGAAGCCATTCGGTGATTCCCTGCAGAAGGCCCAAAAGCAGGTACTCTATCATTTTGCTTGCTTGAGCTCTTTCAAGACGGCTTTTCTCATTACCTCTAAGGGCGGCTCATAACCCCATATCCTGAGGCTCTCGGCGCCCTGCCCTATGAACATCTCCAGGCCGCTTATTGTCTTTGCACCAGCTTCCCTTGCCTCTTTCAAGAACTTGGTCTCAAGGGGGTTGTATACTATGTCCATAACGACCATATTTTCGCTCAGGGCCAGGGTGCTTGTGAGAGGGGTTTCATCCTCATTGGGATGCATCCCTGCCGGGGTTGCGTTTACCAATATGTCAACCCCTTCCAGCGATATCTCATCCGATGCCCTGATGCGCGCATCCAGCTTTTCAGAAAGCTCGCCTGCCAGCTTATGTGCATTCTCCTTGCTGCGGTTGTATATGGAAATCTCTGCACGCTCTATTGCGCAGCCGCAGGCTATGGCCCGGGCAGCCCCGCCAGCTCCCAAAATGAGCACTTTCTTACCTTTGAGGTCTGGACATTCACTCTTAAGCGCGTCAACAGCACCAACGATATCCGTGTTATAACCGATGCCCATACCTCCATCAAAGCTTATGCAGTTCACCGCGCCTGCCAGCTCTGCAGCCATCTCTTTTTCGTCTAGTAAATCGATAATCGCGGTTTTGTAGGGTATGGTCACATTCAGGCCACAGTATTCTCTTGCCAGGCTCTCGTATGCTGCTGCAATGTCGCCAAGCTCAAGCGCTTCATACATTGCATCCGCACCCAACTCCTTAAATGCCGCATTGTGCATCGCGGGCGAAAGGCTGTGGCCGAGAGGCTTTCCGATTACGGCATATTTTTTCATTTCACCAACATACCCTTTCCGGCGGGAATCCATTTCTGGATTTCGCCCAAATCCACCTTTTTTATTTTTTGACCGTCCTCTTTATTGCTTTGCCTTAAAATATTCAACTTGATGTCTTTTGCCAGCTGGCCAGATTTGACGTTCCCGGGACCAATCTTCGCATAGTGCTTAGCACGGCTTGCAACTGCGGATTCCGGCCCGCCTACCGCAAGGGCATATGAGCCAACATCAAAGCCTACTGCAATTTTTAACGCCGTGCCCCTGAACCACTCGCGCTCGCCGCGTATCACAAAGGCGCCTTTTGAGAGATACTCACCGCTGTTCGGCGTTTTTGACGCCTGCTCGGGCTTAAAGGCATAGACGTCTGCACTTCCCATTCCCTCACCCCAGGCGCTCGAGTAACTGGCAGCGGCCTCGGCAGCTTCGCGCTTTGTTGATTCTGGGATTTCATCTTTCTCGGGGTTTTTGATTATAAAGAAGGGCGCTCCGTGCACTGTGGAGTGGAATGCAAGGTCGTTCGGTTCCATATGTTTCTTGAGGAGCATCTCATTAGTAGTCGCATCCTTCCCGCCGATTACCAGAAAACCCTCGCTTGATATGAACCAGCGAAACTTCTCATACCATTCCGGGATGTGCTTTTCAACAGGCCCTTCTGGAAGCCTCTTCTCGACCTTTGCCTTTTTTTGGCCTATCCTTTCCAAACCTCTTTCTGCATCCCCAAGAGCCTCTTTCGCTCCATCGAGCTTGGCCTTGGCTTTTTTGGCCTTATCATAATAAAGGCCCGCGTTTTCCGTGACTGACTTGTCTATGAATATCCCTATGCCGCAGACCTCTATCTTCCTTGCCGCAGGATCCATGATGCGCAGGCCATTCTCCTCTGAGAACTTCACCCAGTTGTGGCCATTCTTTTTCGCCTCGGCTATACCCTTGAGAACTCTATCTATCTCCTGGAAATTCGCATATGCGGCATCGCCCGCTTCCTTGAACCTTTCGGCAGCAGCTTCCATCTCGCTTATGGCTTTCGTCTGCTTTGCAATCATTCTCTCCAGGCGTGCTGCCTCCTCGGAATAAGCCTGCGTAGATTCCTTTTTCTCGCCCTCGGAGCGTATCGTTGTGAAGTATTCGTCGACCGCCTCGTTAAATGAGCCTCTTTTCGCCTGTTCCAGGCCCTTGTAAGAGATCATCTCAAAAGGCACGGCATCTATTTCTTCGCCGTCAAAGACTATCCTGGCATCTATATCGGAGCTAATCAGTTCGGATATCTGTTTTCTCACGCGCCTCCAGCTCTCCATGTCTCCGCGGGAGTCTGGATCTATTTCCAGCCTTGCCAGGACTTCGTTTGCATATGCGGCACCCAGGCCCAGGTTGGCTGCAATAATCTTTACAATCTCTTTGTTGTCTGCAACCGCGACATTGAATTCAGCCTCAGACATAGTTTTAACATCGGGAGTCTCTGGAGGATACATATAGGGGAGCCCCACCCTGAGGGTCCTGTCTTTCCATTCCTGCCCTTCCAGCACTGCTTTTATGGTATTTTCTCCATCTGCAAAGATTAGGTTTCCCCTGCTGAAGAGTTCTATTATCAGCCTGCCCCTCCCCTCTATAGCTATCTCGATTATCCTGTCAAAACGGTGTTGTGAGATTTCACTTACTAAGCCTCCGGATATCAGCTTCCTGAGCAGCATTGCAAAGGGGCCCGGGTTTTTAGGGGCATCATGGCTGAACTTAGTGAGGCAGGCATAGCCCGGTGTGATTATAAGCTCTTCCTTGCCCCCGGCCCTAAGGCTAATCTTTAAATCCCTCTCGCCTATCTGGTAAGCCTTGTCAATCCTGGCCCCTTCCAGGCGCTTTAGCTCCCTGGCTAAAAAGCTGACGTCGAGGCTGCTCAACTGAGTCTTCATAATCCTAGTTTGAGCCTTGCGGGTTAAATAGCATAAGCTGCCTCTTGCCTAAACGTTCTACTTGCTTTAACGGATTCTATTTATCAGGCGGCAGCCAGTTTTCTGAGATTGCCGTTCAGGCACTCCTCAAGCTCTTTGCAGCGGTTTCGGATGGTCACTTGTGTGACTCCCGAAAGCTCGGCCATCTCCTTTTGAGAAGCTTCTATATCTTCCTCAGATGCTAGGCATATCGAGGCGGCAGCGACTCCGGCAGGTCCCTTGCCGCTGATATTCCCTGTCTTTTTGATTTCATTAATTATCATCTGAGCCCTCTTCAGTGTTTTTTGCGAGAGGTGCAGGTCCACGGCGAACTTCTCGACATATTCCCCTGGTGTCGTCGACGGGATATGCATCCCCATCTTTTTCACCAAATATCGGTAGACCTTATTTATCGAGCGATAGTCCGTCTTCAATGTGTCGCATATCTTATGCAGCGTAAGCGGTATCATCCTCTTCCTGCATATGACGTACAACAGCGCCGTTATGACCTTTTCATCTTGCTTGTATTTGGTCAGGCTGCGGGATCGTGCAGTCTCATACATGCTCTGGGCCTCATGCATGATGTCGTCGTCCAGGTCTAGAAGCGAAGCCTGCCGGAAGATCTCCTTGTCAACCGAAAGAACGGGCCTTTCTTCAAACCCTCCTACCCCTATCTCGACTCTGTATCCTAAAGGCATTTTTTCTCCGTTTTTGCCCAAGACCCCATTCACTGCACGTTGATGACCCTTCCCTGGAGCTCATAGGCGCATTTGGTTGAAACCACGCCTATCGGCGAGCTCACCGGGCCTATGATGTCGACGAGTTTCCCAACCTCATCACCATCTTCTCCGAAAACAACAGCGTTCATGTCCGGTACTACGGACAGCTTCACCAGCAATTTGTCTCCGACGGCCCTCAATCCTGTGCCTATTTTATCCATCCAAGTTTTGTTATCACCAATTGGTGACAAATAACTATGTATATCTTTTAAGCGTTACTATAAAAAGCTTTTCGGCTCCTTTTAATACCCCTCCGCAATTCCTCGGTATGTGTGAGTTGGAGATTATTGCTCGGGATTGGATATATACTCCAACTAGGCATAAGTATCCCTCTATCGATTATCAAAGAAATAGGTCAAATCCCCGATGCCCCCGCCTTCTTTATCATTTCTCGTATAAGGCTGGTTATAGGCACGCCTACTGGGCATTCTTCATCGCATCTCTTACACTGGCTGCAATGGTACAAGCCTCTGCCGACGCCTGCTTTTATGCCTTCCTGATAACTAACCGAAAGGGCGCCTATGCCTGACATCATCGGTGCCCCGAATAAGCCGCCTATGCTGAGATAGACAGGGCAATATAGCGAGCAGGCATAGCAGTTGATGCACTTCAATAGGTCTTTGTAAGGACTTCTTGAAAGTGCCAGCCTGCCGTTGTCAAATATTATCAGCCTGCCTTTCATATTGGTCTTGCTTGCTTTTATCATGTAACCGGATGAGACCTCCATGAGGTGCTCAACCTTGTCTGCATCAGATTCAGAGAATATCCTGTCCGCACTTACCAGGATAAAGGGGCTCTCGTAGCTTTTGAACACCTCCATTTCTTCCTCTTCAAGATAGATGTTGCCGTTTTCAGTAAGTACAGTTGCGGACAACAGGGTATGTTTTGGTTTGGCTTTTGGTGATTTTTCTCTTAAATTTTCTTCCTGTCCACTTCCTGAGTCTATAGGGTAGGGGATGTAGGGGTGGACAGAAGGCCTCCCTTTTGACTGGCCGGAATAGCGCTTGGATAATATCTCCACCTTGTTGCTTATGTAAAAGGCCTGCATGACCTCTGCCTCGATTGTTTGCACAGACGGTACAATGCCAAGCTTTTCCCGACCTATGACATCCCTGATATACTCTGCAATGTCTATCGGCCTCTTTGCTATGTGGACATCGGTGCCCTTCAGGTTTCTCGCAGTCCTGTAAACTAGATCATCCAGGTTTTCTATGCTCTTCTCCTTTATCTTAATGACCTCGGCAGCCAGCTCTTTCTTCTCGGCGAGCTTCTTCTCCCTTTTTTCAAGCGCCTTTGAGCTGCCTGCCCTAAGCGCGTCTAGTTCGCTCCTCAATTCGGCGTCGGTTGCCCTTTTCTTGACGATTACCGCAGCCCCGTTAAGATTCATCGGGGTTTTTGATAGACAAGGCTTTAAAATAATCATGGATGTTCTAATGCTGGGCGATGCCAATGTCGACCTGACAGTCGCTTGGAAGGATGTGGAGCAGGCACTACCTTCGCTTTCAGAGAAGAACCGGGCCTTGGTCAAATCTTGCGCAGCCGAATCCATACGCCTAAAATCGGATTTGGAGTACTACTTGCCATGCTTCGACGAAGAGCTCTCCACATTTTTCTCATCCCTCGCCCATCGCAGCGAGCCGGGCGGATGCGGTGCCATAAAGGCAATGACGTTGGCGCGCCTGGGTCACAATATCGCCTTCCACTCATGGGTCGGGGACGATGAAAGGGGCAGAACTATCTTAGATGCATTATCCACTGCAGGCCTAGACACTTCCCACATCATGGTTACCGGCAGGACCTGCGAGACCTATAATATATTCAGGCCGGGGTTGCCGCGAGTTGCATTCTCATACTGGGAGAACAAGCTGGACTTATCGGCTTTCTTGAAGGGTGCGTCTAGCCAAAACCCGGTTTTTCTCACAGGCGCGCATCGCATAAAGGAAGGCCTCGGCTACTCAAGGCTGCCGGGCGCTTATGTATTCACCGGCTCGTTTGCCACTTACTCAAAGAGCGAGCTGGCCAGAAAATACAAATCCGATTTTTCCAAAGGCATTATAGTCGGCAACGATTCCGAGATAATGCAGCTTTCGGGCTGCAGCGATCCAATCGAGGGGCTGGCGAAGCTAGGGAACGATATAATTGTGATGCACGGCCCGCTTCAGACTGCTGTCAAGAGGGGCTCTGATATAATAAGCTCAGATACCGGGGGTAAAATAGAAAAGTCCAGAGTAAAAGAGCTTACCGGCATCGGGGATGTATGGGAGGCGACCTTCCTCGGCTCTGTGGGGTGTCTTGCCGAGGCACCCCCCGCAGTGATTGAGTCCTGCATGCGCAAAGCGAGCAAGGCTGCGGTCAGGAGGATGCTCGGTGAGCCTTAACGGTACGAGTTAATGAGTTAATGTCATGACTTAATGTACTTAATGTACTTAATGTATTATTATATCCAATATTATATCCAATATATTTAATACGAGCTACTTCTAATTAACCCGTCTTCTTTCGCCAGAACGTTTGGACAGGATACAAAATGATTCGCCAGCCTATTATCTCGGTGCTCGGGCATGTGGACCACGGCAAGACCAGCTTCCTTGACAAGGTCAGGGAGAGCTCTGTTGCCTCAAGGGAAGCTGGCGGAATAACACAGCACATCGGAGCCACCGAGGTTCCGATAGATACAGTCAAAAATCTCTGCGGCGACATGTTACACAATACCGAACTGAAGATTCCGGGACTTCTTTTTGTCGACACTCCAGGCCACGAAGCCTTCACTAACCTGCGCAAGAGAGGCGGCAGCATTGCGGATCTAGCGGTCCTAGTCGTGGACATACGCGAGGGCTTTATGCCGCAGACAATAGAAGCGCTTGAGATACTCAAGTCTTACAAGACCCCTTTCATAATAGTCGCCAACAAGGTGGATATGCTGAGGGGCTGGCGGGGTGAGGGCTACTGCTTTATGAAATCATTTAAGAACCAGCCGGAAGAAGTCAGGCGTGAGCTGGATACAAAGATATACGAGCTTGTTGGCCGGCTCAGTGAGATGAATATACAATCAGAGCGCTTCGACCGTGTCGAGGATAGGACAAAGCAGGTAAGCATAGTCCCCATGTCTGCGAAGACGGGCGAGGGTGTCGCAGAGGCCCTGATGCTCCTTGCGGGGCTGTCGCAAAAGTATTTGGAAAAGAGCCTTCAGATTGAGGTTTCAGGGCCAGGCAAGGCGAGCATATTGGAAGTAAAGGAGACAAAGGGCCTAGGCATGAGCCTCGACCTTGTGCTCTACGATGGGACAATCAAGCGCAACGACACAGTCATACTCAGCGGCAGGAACGGACCTATTGAAACAAAAGTCAAGGCGCTCCTCAAGCCCAAGCCTTTGGATGAAATGCGAGACCCTAAAGACAAATTTGATAACATCAACGAAGTGCATGCCGCCAGCGGGCTGAAACTAGTCGGGCCCGGCATCGACGACGCCCTCCCGGGTGGGCAGGTTTATGTGTCTGATGGCAACACTGAAGAGCTGAAAAAGAAGATATCAGAGGAGCTTGAGTCCCTTAAGTTTGACCACGAAAACGACGGACTGATTGTCAGGTCAGACACGCTCGGCAGCCTTGAGGCGATCCTCGGCATGTTGAAAAAATTGGGTATCCCTGTGAGGAAGGCAGACATAGGTGCAGTCACGAGGACTGATTTAATGGAAGCCGACTCAGTCAAGAACAACGCCCCTGAATATGGTATGGTGATAGCCTTTAACGCACCGATTCCCGAAGACGTCGAGAGATATGCTAAAGACATCCGAGTGACTATACTCTCGGATAAAGTCATATACAAGATAATAGAGTCCTATGAGGAGCTCATGAAAGAGGTAAAGCTCCAGCAGGAGATGGCAATGTTCGACACAATACCTTTCCCGGCGGAAATCAAGTTCCTTGAGGGATGCACATTCAAGCGCTCGAACCCTGCGGTTATCGGTGTGGCTGTTATCAAAGGCCGGATACGCTTGGGCTATCCGCTTATGAAGGAGGACGGCACTAAGATAGGCGTCATAGAGGGCATACAGGAAAAGAACGAGAAGAAAGAGGAAGCCAAAAAAGGAGATGAGGTGGCAGTCGCAATCGACGGGCCGCTTGTGGGCAGGCAGATAGACGAAGGCGATATCCTTTATACATATATAACCTTCAATCAGTACGAAGAGATTCTCAAGCACGGGAAAAAATTCTTGAATGGAGAGGATGAGGAGCTGCTGAAGAAGATAGCCCAGATTGTGAGGGCTGCAAAATCGGGTTAATATACATCTCTCTTACCCTGCGCATGCGTCATAAATTCAGCTCACTTTGAGAGAATCTCTTGCACCTTTCTCTTGTCTGCACCTTGCATCCTCTCGGCCAGGTCGTCCAGCCCGAAGACATCTTTTGCCCAGCGTGACCAGTCCCCGCGCTTGGCGTGATAGTTGTAGACCTCGTCGGGCATATGCGTGAGGGCGCCCCTAAGTTCGTCTAGGTTTCTTATCACCGGCCCGGTATGGGTATAGAAATACTCTTCCCTGCTTCTCGGAGTCACAGAATGGTCGGAAAGGACAGTTCTCCTCCTCCCTCTCTTGAAGCTGGGCAGCAACTCCGACCGTTTAAGGGTTCTCAGATGTGGGTATCCAGCAAGGTCCCTTTCCCAAAGGTCGCCCAGGGAAGAGCTTTTTTTCGCATCCAGGTTTCTTTGCAAAGTGCGCTGGTATCTTGATATACCTTTCGCAATTTCTTCATCCTTAAGATGTTTCTTGAAGACTGAGACACCGTCCTCAAGATCCCTGAGCATGAATTGGGGTGCCGAAGGGTTCATCCGCTCTTCCTTTGCATCAAAAAGATTCCTGCTGTCGCCAAAATCAGAGAAATGGGGCGTAACAGGGGCCCATATGAAAAGGTTCGATCCTCCCTTTTTCTTGATGTCGTTGTGGGCTATCCCGGCAGTAGAGTGAAGGTGACCTAAGTTATCCATAAATTTCAAATATGCCCGTTTTACACTTAGCGGCGAGGCGGATTTAAGGAACTCATGTAGCTCCCCACTCTCTTTGTAGGGCATCCATATTATCATCTTTCCGTCGGGCCCGCGCTGTATGGATCTCGGGAGTATCTTTAGTTTACCCTTGCGTATAGACTTCCCGGCCCTTCGCAAGGCAAGCTCATACATCTCTACATCGTTGGCATGGTGGGAGGACGGCAGTTCGTTTCCTGCGTATTCATATTTTCTCATCTCGTCTGCATACATGCTGGGGAAGAACTCTTCAAGGACATCCAAAGCCATACCTCTTTCATATTCCTCCTTTTCCCTTATGAATACTTCATCGGGAACCTGGGTCAGGGCCACCGTTTTTTCACCAAAGCGCGTGAGTCTTCTGAAGGTTCCCGTACTGGATTTGGTTTTCTCTACTTTGGTGTTCCGCGCACCAAGGAGCTTTCTTTCTGGCATAGGCCTATCCACACGCCCTGCTTTTTTTGCTCCCCGGGATTTTCTTCTCCGAATCACCATTTTTTATCCTTTTAAAGACAATATGATATAAGTATTAATTAAAATTTAAAATTAAAAAACAGCTCAAATGCCTCGCCACAAGAAAAGGCCCAAATCCAAGGGCCTGGAAAAGCCCGGAAGAGCTGTAGCCCCGAAGGCACTTCTTCCCGAGAGGACCTCCCATATTATTAATAGGTATTCCAGCAGGTTTAGGGATAGGGAGGTATTTAGCGATGGCAGCGAGGCAGTGAGGGCAGGCAAGAAGCCCACGATCAACCTTAGTTCAATTAAGGTTAACCATGAACTCGCAGCTGAATACCTGCCTGGATACCGCGAGGCCCTGGAAGAAGAATTCGTCCGTGGCGACGAAGATCCCGTGAGGCACCACAACAAAGATATCCGGATAACCGAGCTTCTTTCTCGCCGCGCCCTCCGCGACGTTCGCGCCGGGCGGCTCGGTCTTGCCCGCAAGTCTTTTCAGAAAGGTCCAGGCCGGGAACGGATAATATGGCACGAGGCACACAAGACAAAGCTCCCTGACTATCTAAAGGGGGCCACTTTGGCTGAGAAACGCGTGTGGTTCGACAGTCTCGTGCGCAGCATAGCCATAATGCACTCGACAGGCGGGGTGGTGCACGGTGATCTCGGTCGAGATGCCGGGAAGAATATATGGATGGACAAGGACCGAGTACCGCGAATTAGCGACTTTGGCATGGCGAGGGACATATCTCCGAGAGGTAGGCTGGCAAAGGGCGCGAGCTATCAAATGATGTCCGAGCTGGACGGCGTGATATCCGTATTCAAGGACCTTCCTAGGGAACAGTTGGCAGAGGGGGTGAAAACCTACCAGAAACTTGTACGCCAGAGGCTCGGTGAGCGCACTCCCAAAGGCGTGATGAATCCCCGAAGGCTTCCTAGGTTAAAGTATCTCATGAACCTCTCTAAGCTGGTGTAAGTAAAGATGAGAGCCAAGCCGTCGCAAAGAAAGCTTCTAAAGGTACCCTCCCCAAAACCGGTGCCCAAATTCCGTGGCACCTTCAGACAGGCTACGCGCTATGGTAAGAGCGTATTGCTCGAGCCTCTTCCCGATACCTATCACCGCGAGATACGCGAGATGGGTGATTCTATGCCACGTGAGGCCATGGATTATTTTCCCTCGTCATTGAGAGAGATGGTCGAGCATTCTGAGAGGGTGGGCGACGAGCTGCCCTCTCAGCAGCACGCCAATGATGCCCATATCTTCGAGACTGTCCTAGAGAGGGCAGGGCGGCATGTGGCATCCGGCAGGCTCGCCCTGATGCCCAGGGCCATGCAATACGGCCCGGAAAAAAAGGGAGGCAACCCTGAGATAAAGATATGGATGCCTTATGCCCCCGAAGGAAGGGAGCTTACAAGGTATCTTGAGTCTTCACCGGGGGCGGACGCGAAAAAAGCTTACGGCGATTTGATGCGCTCTCTTGCCTATCTCCATGGCGGCGCCCGGATAGCCCACAGGGACCTAAGGAAAAAGGGCAAAGACCATCGTTCGAATATTCTTGTTTGGACCGGGGATAAGCCCCATCTCACCGACTTCAGCGACAGCGCTGACCTCAGGGGCAAGGGCGGCGGATTTACCAAGGATGCTCCTGAACATATAAGAAGGGACCTGGAGGACGCAAGGCTGATTTTTAAGGGCCGCTTGAGTGAGCAGGAAATCGAGAGGGGACTTCTCAGCTACAGGCGGCGCATAAGAAGGCTAGCCGGCAGGGAATTCGATAGGCTGGGATTGAAATAAGCCTTTTAATAATTTCTTAATCCAAATAAATTACAAGATTCTAAAATGGAAAAGCCCCCCTCCGCTAGCGGGAGAACTGGAAGCGAGATGCACAACGATTTCTATCTAATGTCACTGAACCATCTGGAACACGATATAAACATGCCTGAAAGCTATGCTTCGCGCCTTGCTTTGGCTGTTAGAAACGGGGACTCTAAAAAGGCTGAGAAAATAGGCAGGATAATGAAAAAAGAGATTGCCAGAAGGCAATCAGTCGCAAAGAAAGCGATAGAGGAACACACTCGCGAGGGCGAAGCGATAGCATTCGAAAACCCGGAACCTGCATCATTTGAAATCTTCAGAAGAGAGATGATGCAATCCCCCTCATTTGAGGCTTATTCCCAATCCCGTATCTTGGCACCTCATGTTGACGGATGGGTTTCCCGCATGTGGGAAAACGGGATGCGCGAGAGCGCTAATTTCTATGCGGATATTGCAGAGTATGCACGAAGCCGAGGGAGGCGCATAGTCTCTCTGGAACCTCCAAGCAGGAGACTAGGCTCTTCCAGAAGAGCAGCCCTGGTTCGAGCGAGCCTAGCTTCCGGCCTCAATGAAAATATAGTAAGGCCCGAGCTCAGGGACGAGGTTCGCAGATCCAATGAGCTCGAGGCGGCAAAATCAGATATGGCAAGGTATCTCCTGACTTTCAAGGCTGATACTGCATTCAGGAGAAAAGTGGCGCAGGAAAAGCCGGCTATGGTAATCGCAGCCCACGGCCACGGGGTGGCTCTAGAGGGTGCGGTCACCCCCCGCAGAGGTCTCAGTTATTTTCCTAGGGTTTCTCAATCCCGCAAGCTTGAGATACAATCCATGATGCAAGAAGCCAGAGATGCTTATGCACTGGGTCGCAAAAAGCGCCTGGAGCACAAAAAAGAAGTTGCTAAAAGGCGCCATAAGTAAGCCTTTTAATACCCTCCCTTTCAAATAAGACGCTGTTTCTTTTTAGAAACTTTAGACAAAATAAATTAAAATGGAAGCGAAAGTAGTTGTCGGAACTAAGACCGGAAAGTCTTATAACATAGAGGTCAAGGACGACCTGGCTGCTGTTTTCGTCGGTAAGCACATTGGCGATATTGTCAATGCCACCCCCCTGGGTTTGAAGGGCTATGAGGTGAAGATAACCGGCGGATCAGACAAGCAGGGGTTCCCAATGAGGAAAGACGCACACATCATTGGTAGGACAAAGGCATTGATGTCCACAAGGACCCAGGGTTACAGGCCCGAGGTCCCAAGCGACGGCGTAAGGCTGAGGAAGACCGTTGTAGGCAATATAATAGACGAGAGGATTTCACAGATTAATACTCTTGTAGTCAAAGAGGGCAAAGACTCCATCGAGAAGCTCTTAGGCTTGGAGAAGCCCGAAGAAGGCGCCCCGGATGCAGAAGCCAAGCCAGCGGATGTACCGAAGGAAGAGAAGTCGGGCGAGGGCGATAAGGCCGAAGTTCCGAAGATCGAGAAGCCTGAGGCTGCACCGAAAGAAGAGAAGCCTGAGGCTTCACCAAAAGAGGACAAGCCCGAAGCTGCACCAAAAGAGGAAAAGCCCGCACCTGCACCCAAGGAAGAGAAACAGAGTGAAGGCGAAAAGGCCGAAGCGCCTTCTGAATGATTATGCCTCAAGCGGAGATTAACATAGGGTTGGTCGGTCATGTGGACCACGGCAAGACTACTCTTACAAAAGCATTGTCGGGGGTATGGACCGATAAGCACAGCGAAGAGATACGGAGAGGCATATCTATAAGACTGGGTTATGCGGATTCTGTTTTTTACAAATGCGAAGCTTGCAAAGAACCCAATTCCTATTCTACCACTGAGACCTGCCCCAAATGCGGTGCCAAAGCAAAACTAACCCGGAAGGTGTCCTTCGTAGATGCCCCCGGGCACGAAACGCTGATTGCGACGATGCTCTCAGGTTCTGCGCTTATGGATGGCGTCATACTTGTAATCTCTGCAGATGAGGAATGCCCGCAGCCCCAGACCAAGGAGCACCTTCTTGCCCTAAAGCTGATGGGCCTGAAAAATCTGGTTGTGGTTCAAAATAAAATCGATATAGTCGACAAGGAGCAGGCAAAGTCAAACAGGGAGCAAATACGCGCCTTTTTGAAGAAAATGGGTTTTGATGTCCCGATAATACCCATCGCAGCTAATTATAATGCAAATACGGATGTTCTTATTGCGGCAATAGAGGAATTCATACCCACTCCAAAAAGGGATAATTCCAAGCCCTTGCGCATGTATATCGCACGCTCCTTTGATATCAACAGGCCCGGCGCTTCGGCAAAAGAGCTTAAAGGCGGCGTACTCGGTGGCAGTATAGTAGAGGGCGAGGTCAAGGTGGGCGATGAAATCGAGATAAGGCCCGGAATAAAGAGAACTCGGCAGAACCAGGACCTATGGTCTCCAGTAAAAACTAAAGTCGCTGCTATATACGAAGGAGAAGAGTCTTATGACAAGGGCACTCCGGGCGGCCTCCTTGCACTGCAGACAATGCTCGATCCCTGCCTGACAAAATCAGATTCACTTTCCGGCAATGTAGCTGGTCCTGTAGGCTCATTGCCTGAGCCTTTCAAAAATCTGGACTGCAAGCTTCATCTTATAGAGCGCGAGCTTATAGACAGTGATGTATCCCTCTTACCTAACGAGCCCTTAATGCTCAGCATTGGTACTTCTGTTACCGTGGGGATTGTCCAAAAAATAAAGGGCGACGACATTTCTATGACGCTTAAGATACCCATAGTTGCATCAAAGGGCGACCGCATCGCGATATCCAAGCGCATAGACATGAAGTGGCGGCTTGTAGGGTATTGTGAGATAGTCTAGAACAATCCATATGGTGTGAATTTACGGAAAAGCCCCCTAAACCCACCTCTGCAGGCTTTCCGGCTTCCTCAAACTGTTGCTCAATCCGCTCACGAGCGCGCAATACTGCCTCGGGTCCAGAGGTTTCTTGTAAACGTCTAGGAGCCCCAACTTACTCATCTTCCTTACAAAAAGCTGCCACCTTCCGCGGGGGGCACCTCCTATGTCAAAAAGCAGCGAGAGTTCAAAGATATTAGTGCCAAAGTTGGCATAAACACTATTCAGCAAGCCCTTCTCCGATTCGCTGAGCGTTCCGAGTGCAGACTCTATATTATAGCACTCGCCCCTTTTGAATAACAGATAGGTGCGTGATATGGATGGCAAGTAAGGCTCAAGGTAAGAGCGCAGCGCAGGTATGGAAACATTGAAGTCGCGGGCGACTTTCTCTATGGTCACATACCGTTGCTCATCTATAGTGTAGAGATAATAGGATATGGCTGCAAGTATGCGGGCTGTTGAAACCTTTAGTGTTTGTCCCACCTTGTCTAATATTTCATAAGCACCCTCCGTATTTTTGCCTTGCATATATTGTCCCAACAATATTTTTGCCCTTTCAATAGGGTCCACTGCATCGTCATGCCCTCCCACATAATCTCTGAGTGTGGATGTGGATATCCCGAATTCCCTGGCAACTTCGACAAGTGACGCGTCCCCTCCTGATTTATAACGGCTTATGTAGAGGGATGCGGCCGCAAGCGCTCCGGGGTTGATAGTATTCTTCTTCTTTTTCAAACTGCCCCCGAGACTTTCCAGGATTTTGAGCGCTTCCCGCAGATCCACTCCAAAGAGCTTGTTCTCAAGCATCTTGCTTGCAGTTTCGGCGGAATTTGCAGCAGGGCTGGTTCTAAGATACTCCCTTAGGGTTGCCGAAGATATCCTGAAACCTGCAGAGCTGTTCTCAAGAGTGCTGGCTCTCCCTTGCTTTATCAAATATATATGGGATGATGCTGCAGCGAGTGCGCGGGGGTGGAGATAACCCTTTGTCCTTGAGAGGTCTGATGCAAGGTCTCTACATATATTCAAGACCTCATCAAGTTCTTCTTCACTGTGTTTTTCCTTTAGGTAGCGCGCCGCTCCCTTCATTGCAAAGCTCTCTGACATTTCGGGTATAATAAAAAGTTAAAGTATAAAAAGGCTAGTGATTTCGTAGCTTTTTTAGTGTTTTATAAAACATATTTTCTCAAGCATTATTAATGCGCTTTTTTTGGCAAAAGACAGCCATTTTTATAGACTGCGTCGTGATTATATCACGATTATTTGAGTGGAATCATGACAATAGAGCAAAACAATCGGAACAAGAGCTTCTCGCCGCACAACTATACGCTGAACCTTGGCGACCAGATGAGGGAACTCACTGAGGTAACTGAGAAGTATAAAGCAATAGCTGAAAACCCTCTAGTATTCTCACAGATATTCCTCGGCCTTAAATCAGCCATGGATAATTTCAATTCCCTGCTCAACGACCTCAACGGCCGTCTTGAAAATATAGACAGCAGGCTCGCAACACTCGAGTCGCAGAAGAGTCATGACAAGACTATGCTTAGCAAGAAGGATCAAGAGATTCTAGACTATGTCGTGGCCAGGGAGAGCGCCACTGCCGAAGACCTTCAGAAGCATTTCAACTATCGCGGCAAGCACGCCGCATCCGCGCGCCTGCATAAGCTCTTCACAATGGGCGCCCTTGACAAGATTCACTCTGGCCGGACAGTTTATTATAGCTCTCCCAAGCCAAAACCCGGCGGCTCGATCTGAGTCGCGGCACGTCAGTGCCAAAGTCAAACCCAAGCCACAACCCCGTGCAGCAAGGTGGGATCCCGGCCGTCTGGAGGCGGTCCGAGATTTCCCTTAGCTTGCCCAATGGCAAAACCCAAGCACAAGACAGAAGCAAGCGGTTCACTTTGTGAACCGATGCCCAGGTTCACTTGCATGAACCTCGGGACCCAAGACAGAAGACTGAAGACCATCACCCTTACCACCCCCAAAGCAGGGAGAAAGACCCTGATCGCCCAACCCAAGGCGCGGCGACGCGCCGGGCCTCTACTTCTCTTCACCTTTTTTTTCAAATAATAAATGAATAATCAATTTCCCAAAATGATACTTTTATTACCCTGCTGCCTCAAATTACCTTATGGAAGAAGTCCTTGACAAGCTCATAGCCAAGCAGGATTTGACCAGTCCCGAGGCAGAGGATGCCATGTCTGAGATCATAAGCGGAGACCTTGGCACTGAAACCATAAAGAGATTTCTTCTAGCCCTAAGGGAGAAGGGCGAGAGCGTCGGCGAGATAAGCGCGTTCGCACGGGTGCTTAGGGCTGCCGCGACACGAGTTGATTTGCCCGAGGCGACGCTTAAGAAACTAGTCGACACCTGCGGCTCCGGCGGCGACTTAAAGGGCAGTTTCAACATCTCAACCACGGCGGCATTCATCGTTGCGGGCGCGGGAGTCCCAGTGGCAAAACACGGCAACCGCTCAGTGTCCTCAAAAAGCGGCAGTGCCGACGTGCTTGAATCATTGGGCGTCAGGATAGATTTGGACCCTACGGGAGTCGAGCGCTGTATCGAGGAAGCGAACATAGGATTCATGTTCGCCCCAGGTTTCCACGGCGCCATGAAGCACGCTGCCGAGGCGAGGCGGGAAGTGGGCAGGACAGTATTCAACATACTCGGCCCCCTCATAAGCCCTGCGGGCGTCAAGCACCAGGTATATGGCATTTACGACCCTGGCCTCACAGAAAAGTTGGCATATGTCCTCAAGGAACTGGGCAGCGAGCATGCGCTTGTCGTTCACGGTATGGACGGACTGGACGAGATGTCCACACTCGGCAAGACAAAAGTCTCCGAGCTGCGCAATGGGCTGGTGGAAACCTATTTTGTAGAACCCGGGGATTTTGGTCTTCCTATCGCGGCTTTGGAAGATTTGGTGGGCGGGAGCCCCAAGGAAAATGCCCATATACTCATGGATATCCTAGAAGGCGAAAAGGGCCCGAAGCGGGATATTGCAGTTTTCAATGCAGGCGCCGCGATATATGCCTCAGACTCTGCAAAGACCCTCAAGGCCGGCATCGGGATGGCAGAGTCGAGCATAGATTCCGACGGGGCTTTGGATCGCCTGCACAGGCTTATCGAGGTTTCAAATGCTTGAGGGAATATTGGCGCGCACGCGCACTGAGATTGAGGCAAGAAAATCCAGAATAGATTCATCCCTGTTCAAGCTTGACGGCGAGACGAGAAGCCTTAAGGTTGCGCTTTCTGGCAAAGGCAATGCGATAATCGCTGAGATAAAACCCTCTTCCCCCAGTATGGGCCGTTTGCGGGCGGTGGATGTGCCTGCTGTAGCAAGGCAGATGGAAAACGGCGGTGCAAGAGCGCTATCCGTCCTCACCGAGCCATTTTACTTCCACGGCTCTCTCGAGAACATGCGAAAAGCCAAGGATGCCTGCTCCCTGCCCGTGATGCGCAAGGACTTCATAATCGACGAGTACCAGCTTCTTGAGGCGAAGCATTACGGAGCCGATGCAGTTCTGCTCATGGTATCGGCACTGGGCGATGAGGTCAAAGGATTCTACAAAAAGGCACGCGGCCTTGGTATGGAGGCGCTTGTGGAGGTGCACGACGAAGATGAGCTGGACATTGCGCTATTATCCGGTGCCGAGATAATAGGCATAAACAACCGAAACCTAAAGGACTTGTCCGTCGATCTGAACACCAGCAAAATTCTTTCCAAGAAAGTGCCCCCCGGCAAGATCATAGTCTCCGAGAGCGGTGTCAAATCAAGAAGCGATCTGGACTTCGTGCTGAAATACGCGGACGCTGCGCTAATCGGAAGCTCGCTGATGCTCTCGCCCAATATTGAAGCGGCGCTAAGGGGGCTTGTCAAATGAGCTGCTGTGCTTCTCCCGGGACAAAAGTCAAGATATGCGGATTGACGAATCCCGAGGATGCTCTGATGGCTCAGGATATGGGTGCAGACATGCTCGGCTTTGTCAATGCGCCACGCTCTCCGCGATATCTCACGCCCGACGAGATAGCTATGATAATAGGCGAAGTTAGCCCTTTGGTACCAACAGTCATGGTTACGCATTCGCAAGATGTCTCTGAGATAATCAATTGCTTCGACGCATCGGGGGCGGATATACTGCAATTGCATGCGCCACTGCACCCTGAAGAATACACAGAGATAAGGGACCGGGTTCCCCAAGTCATCGCGAATGTCTCGATAGATGTCAGCTTAGGGCAAATAAGCGATGCTCTTATAGAGCGTGTATGCATTCTCTCCCAAGCTGCGGATTACATATTGTTTGACACGAAGTCGGGAAATGATATAGGGGGCACTGGAAAAATATATAACTGGGCTATTGCAGCTGAGCTAAAAGAATATGCCGAGAAGCCTGTGATAGTCGCAGGGGGTCTCAATCCCTTTAATGTGGGCGACGCCATTAAGAAAATAAAGCCTTTTGCAGTGGACGTATCCAGCGGTGTGGAGCTTGCATTGGGGCAAAAGGATCCGCGACTGGTCGAGCCTTTCATACGCAGGGCTAAATCTCCTTGATGAGTATCCAGCGGTCGCACTGGGCCCCGGCTTCAACCATGAAGTCCTTAGTCTTCTCGTCGATAACATAGCAGGTCGTGAACTGGTGCTCCGTGTCATTAATTCCGGGAATACTTGTATCCGGGGGCGCTGGCGCCGCAGGCTGCATCAGTAAAAAGAATATGGCAAGCAGAGAGGCTATGAGTATAATTGCTGCTGCAGCCCACCCCGGGTCGATGCGTTTCTTTCTCTGGGCCCTTCTGACAGTTCTCCTTCTGTCTACTCCCTGTATGACTTTTTGGATATCTTCCTCAGAATAACCTGAACCCACCATGGCGCTCTTCAGAGAGCCAAGGCTTCTTCCATCTCGCAGGCCCGCCTCGACAGCCTCAGACATCCTTTTTATCTCAAGGGCTTCCATTGCCCTATTATATGTGCGAGGTTAAAAAATAGTTCACGGCCAAACTCCTCATTTGTTTTTATTTCTCTAGCCTTTATTATCTCATGAATTCCCTGACGAAGGCAGAACTCTTGATGGGTGGTTTTATATTGTTGGTAATTGGCTCATTTATTTTAGATTTACTCCTTATTTTGCCTGCTTTAATACTATTCGCCCTCCAGGTGATGATATTCCGCGGCGAGCTCAAGAAGGAGTATCCTGAAGATTGGGCGAAATAT
This sequence comes from uncultured archaeon, assembly GCA_964391885.1. Classification (GTDB taxonomy): domain Archaea; phylum Altiarchaeota; class Altiarchaeia; order JAFGQM01; family JAFGQM01; genus CAYMNU01. Next base: position 24,465 of record CAYMNU010000074.1, read on the forward strand.
TCCTTAGTATTTCTTGTTTATGAGGTAATGCTAATCTCCCTGGTCTTTTTCATGGTATCATCTTCATCATTCGGCCTTGCGTTCATAAATCAGGTTTTTATCGCAGCCTTGTTTGTCATAGCGGTCACCATAGCCCTCCGCTTCCTTGCTGCCAGGAGGCATTGCTACGGTACAGTGATTTTCTCAACAAAGGGCTGGGTCGGCGTCAGCGTCAAGCCGGACCTTTTTACAAAGGTCAGGGAGGCTAATTACGCTGTCGAGAACCCCCTGGGGATTAAGGTTTCCAAGGGCGAGCGTGTGAAGCTTAGGGCGCGGAAGCAGGCAGTATATGAGCTGATAAAATGACGCCCTTTTTTAGTATTGGCAAAAGTTCAGGATGTTATGTGGTCTCAAAAACACTATACGAAGCCAAGAAGGCTGACAATAGCCTATATTCCCTTGAGCGGCTGCTCTCGCCCGGGGGCTCGGCCAAGCTTTGCACAGTTTTCAGCTGCCCGGAACCGTTCATAACCTCTGTACTCCCAGATAAGAAAGAAGAGGGCCGTGCCGAGAAGCTCATATCCGAGCTTACGGTTTCCCGTGACCGGGCCTTGGAGTTGAGCCTTGCGAAGGGGCTGGGCTGCCCTATTGCCCTAAGCAACAAGGAAGTATGGCTGATTAACGCTGCAAAGAAGAAGGGCATAAGGGTAAAGGTGGTCAAATGATAGAGCTTGCGAACCTCACACTATTCCTGATTGCGCTGGGTTTCTCCTCAGTGGCTTCATACTTTGACCTTAAGACTGGTGAAATCCCTGACAAATTCACGCTAGGGCTTGTAGTAGTTGCGCTTGCAATAAGGGCATTGTTTGCGCCGTCGCTGGGCTGGGAATACCTTCTGGACGGGGCCTTGGTGGGTGCTATCCTATTCGGGTTCGGGGCCCTGCTTTTCTACACTGGTGGCTGGGGCGGCGGAGACGCCAAGCTAATATCTGGCATAGGCGCTGCGCTCGGCGGCTTAATCGCGCCGTCGATAATAGATGCCGGACTGGGCCTCTTCCCGCCTTTCTTTGGCATATTCATAGCGCTTTCGATAGTTGCCATACCCTACTCGCTGGGCTATGCTCTTATCCTTGCGGCGAGGAAGCCTGAAGTATTTTCCTTGATTAGAAAAAGAATCTGCAAGAACTGGATGATCTTTGCAATGGCTGCCGCAGCGTCGATGGCTGCGTTTATAATCTTCCCGCTTCGTTCGCCCCTATCCTTAATCATCTCAGCTTTTCCTGTATTATTTTACTTCATAATCATCTTTTCGAGGAGCGTAGAGGAGACTGCCATGCAGAAAGAAGTTGGCAAAAAAGAGCTCAGGGAGGGCGACATGGTGGCCGAGGATATAATAATCAAGGGAAAGAAAATCGCAAGCAAGAGGGACATGGACGGCTTGTCGAAGGAGGCGCTGGCCACGATATTACAAGCAAAGGAAATAAAGAACGTAAGGATAAAATGGGGCATACGCTTCGCGCCCGCATTTCCCCTCGCCCTGCTCATATGCCCTTTCTGGGCATCGCTGGTGCTTGCGTTTATATGAATTGACCTTTCGAAATTCCTTTGCCGTTTAAGCTAGTATACTAGTATAAATTACACCCGGCCCTAAAACTTGCTTCACGGAATCCTGATTTTTTATTCACCCCTCTATAATATCTATATGCCTGTATACCGCTCGTTTGAAGACGGCTGCTGGAAGCTCCTCACAGGACTCCGCATGGATTCTTTCTTTGATGAGCACGGCATCCCTCCTGTTATATTGCCCCTCCTTTTATTCATGGCGCTGGCTTTGATAATTTTTACCATCCCTTCATTTAGTAGCACAATCCCTCCGATGGATTCCTGCGGCGACGGTATCTGCGACCCTGAAATCGGCGAGAACATACTTACTTGTCCTCAGGATTGCACCCGCAACTACGGCGATTTGAAAGACCTGAAGGTTGAGGTTTTGGGGGACTTAAAAAGCATAATAAAGATAACCGTCACCGATGAAAACAACAACCTTCTACAGACGGAGATAGGCCGCGTAGACTCGATACTTTTGGAAGGTCTGACTGCCGGATGGGCCCGCGCCTCAGCAACGAATCCCCTGAATTCTGAAACCATAAGCTCAGAGCTGACAGAGCTGGTCGGCCCGCTCACTATCATAACTCTGGGACTCCCCCCGAATTTCTTTAAGCGGGGCGCCACTAGTGACCTTAGCGTTCCCCTTGAGGATTTTATACCTACTTACGTTGAGATACGCGATACTGATGGTAACCTACTGGACATCCAGTACCTATCCTCATTGGATGACCTTAACCTGACAAACGGAAGTTTAATCTACCTTCAAACTGAGCACTCCAATGATACGTGGGTATCAACTATATTAAATGGATCTATAAGCAACCAGAGTATCATGATGTCTCCTTTGGTCGATGACTTGGATGTGCTGAACTGCTCTGATAGTACTCCTGCGGGCTACTGCTCTCTCGAGCCGCCTTATTATTGCAGTGCATCCGCCACCCTCATTGAAAACTGCGCATGGTGTGGATGCCCTGCTGGCGAAGAATGCATGGAAAGCGGCAGCTGCAACATTCCGTCGGTTCCCACTCCCTCGGGGGAGCTTAATTGCATTAATATACCTGGTGATTTAGACGGGGACGGGGTTATAACGATAAATGACATCGCCCATCTCACAAGAATGATCGACGAGATTTCTTCAAGAGGTTTCTCCCAAGAAGCTGCGGATAATATAATCTGCGCTGATGCCAATTCCGATGGCCATCTTACTCTGGAGGATTTAGAATGCCTCAATAAAGTATTGGATGGTGCATACACTTCAGTATCACAGTGCCCGGCTTGCAACCCTTCTTCGGTGCTGGAAATATGCAATGATGGTGTAGATAACAACTGCGACGGCCAAACAGACCGGGATACCTACAATCTTGCAGAGGGCCGCTATTATGGATTCCCCTCTAATCCGGAAGATATCTGCTCATGCATCTCGCTGACTCCCTGTGATATGATTAGGGTAAACAGCGAATTCTCAGATCCTGCGGATGAGTCTTCTATACAGAGGTGCATGTCACTAAGCGGCAGTGATGGCGGACAATACCGCTGGTATTCTTATCGTGATTGGCGATGTGATCCTGGTAAAAACGGCTGGACATTGATGTGCGATGGCAAGTCCTATGTATGCAGTTCGCTTTACGACTGGTGGTCCTGGAGGGATTCAGGCAATAATATCTATGGCAACCTGACCTGGGTTAAAAAGGCGGGAGATAACACCGCATGCAATCCTATCGATGGCGGTATAAATTGCCCCCATTCAGGCAACTGCGATTTTGCAAGCCCAGGATTTTTCAACATCGTGCGCGGTCGCGATTCAGGGGAGGGCTGGGCTGCAGAATGCTCAATGAGGCCAGAGAACTGCGAGTGCAGGTGCAACCGGGATAAATTATACTGCGCAGACAGCACCAATACCACACCCCAGCAAAGCTGCTGGGTGCCTTCAGGAGACTACCTTTGCTCTGCATATTCTCATCTTGTTTTTTGATTACACGATAAAGCGAGCTCTTGCCTTATGGCGAGTATCGATTATACTAATAGATAATAAATGAGAACAGACCTAATATAGTTTTTATTCCTGCCCCCATAATCATCTCATGCAGTTTACTGAATTTTCTTGGAGCCTGGCCGAGTCGCTTAAGCTAGACGGGTTTCTCGAAAAGTATAATATCCCTCCAATAGTAATTCCCCTATTGTTCATACTATTGGCCGCTCTTTTGATATTCTTTTTTCTGGCTGCCCCCTCCGAAGAAGCCCTTCCGGGCTTCTGCGGCGACGGCATCTGCGACCCTTTGCAGAATGAGACGATAATCTCCTGTCCAGAGGATTGTATTGTGGAAGCGCCCGAGCTAAAAACGGTCAGCGTTGAGATATTGGGGGATTTAGAAAGCCGCGTCGACGTTCTCCTGGAAAACCGCGACAGACAGCTTGTCGATTCCATGGGTGGGACCTCATCACCTTTTATATTCACTAGGCTTGATGAACTCCAGGTGATGGCGACCGTTGTAAATAGGCTAAATGGAAAATCCATTTCCTCGGACTTCATAAACCTCGATATTGATGATAGCATCCTGATAGGGCTCCCTCCTGGTTTCTTTGATTCTATGCCGGAAGGCGTTGATGAAAAAGCGGTACTTAAGCTAATTGTAAAGGATTCGGAAAGCGGCGTACTATTGCCGTCAACGGCAACCATCTCCATACCCAGCGGAAGCTCGAGAATACACGTAATGTCGAGGAGTCTCGCAGGTGCCGATTACATAACCCTGTCTGCAAACCAGTGGTACGCGGTCAGTGTTGAATCGCCAGGATATCACCCGAAAGACATGATTTCCAATCCCATATATCTTGACTCGGGTTCGGAGCGCGAGCTCATAGTATTACTTGAACCCATGGCTTTTGAGGAACCCTATCTTCTCAGAGTCTGCACGGACGGGCTCAGCGGCTTCATCAAGATACATTCTCTTGAGGGCATAGAGCTAGGATCGCAGGCACTGGAAGACTCTTGCACTGAGTTCGAGCTTCTCCCTCAAACACTTGTCATCTCCACGCAGGGGCTTCCCGAAGGCTGCATGGCAACTAGCAGGGAATTCCAGCTCTCATCTGATGCAGAGCTGATGCTCAACATAAGCTGCGGCCAAGCCGGCAGGGTCCGCGTCAGGGCAATGGACGACGGTAATATCCTCACACAGGATGCCTCCATAAGTGCGTTCCATTCCAACGGCGACCGCATACCCGGGATGGCAAGTTCCACTCTCTCAATGGGCTCGGAAGGCTATACGGAATATATATCCGCCCTGGGTGGTGTCTACTTCGTTGTTGCGAACCTCGAAGGATACCGCACCTATACCTCCCCTACCTATGAAATACTTGCCAACGAAGAGCGCTCGATTACACTTGAGCTGCAGCCATTGCCTTCATCAGGCCAAGACTTCACGTTCAGCGGAATAGTGATACCCTCGCCTGTAAAATCAGGTTCCCAGTTCTCGGTCAGCGTTGCACGTGTTGTTTACGGCCAAACAGATATCACGGAATTCGCCGAAATCGGAGCCAACTTCAGCGATGTGGGCATAGAGCTGGCCGGAGAGCCCTGTCGCACTATAAATGACAGCATAGCATGGAGAGCGATATGCACGGCCCCAATAGCTCCCGGAGACTATGATCTAGTTTTCACAGCCTCCTATGACGGCAGGCGCGGCTCTGAGGTCAGGAGCTTGAAAGTCTTGGATGAAGGCAGCCCTTACCTTTTCGAGCTCATTCCTTATCCCTCGTTTAGCAGGCAGCCCCCAATACTGCTGGAGTTTGATATTCTCTTTAACTCTAGTCCACTGGACTCTCCCAGTGATAGCGCAGTCGGCGTTCATTATTTGGACGGGGGCATAACTCTCGACATGCGTCCGCAATTACAGGGCTCCGGGGGCGCATACTCTATAACAATAAACTCTCCTTTCCCAGGCAAGCATCTTGCCGAACTCTATCTCCAAAAGGTGGTTGCCGGTTCTATATACGAACAAAACTTTAGCATAGAATTCGTCTCAGAGCCCTCATCTCTACTGCTCTCTTCGCAGCAAGTAATTAATCCAAGAATTCTTGAGCCCGGTGAGCGTTTTTCAGTCTATGTTTCCATAACCTATGCCAATCAGCCAGTAGCAGGGCTCTCAAATGTCTATGCTATTATAGGTGGGCAGCGGGCGAGGCTGACTTGGGATCCGCAAGCGCAGGCATATTTTAGGCATTATTCAGGTATGGGTTCCGAGGGCATATATCCTGCAAAGTTTGAAATAGGCTACCAAGAATTGGGCATTATGAACTTCTATGTCATAGACAGCTCAAAAAGCCGCTCAGACGAGTGTAACATAAATGCATGCGGCACAAGGCCTGAGGTCAGAGAATGCGTCCAGAAGCATAGGCAAGAGTCGTTCTATTCGCAGGCTGATACGGTAGCATGCATCGAACTCGGGTGGCCAATTAGCGGTACTGCAAGCATTGACCATTGCCTCTCAATTACAGGCAACCGAGGCGACTGGAACAACGATTGCAGCATAAGTCAGGTTGACATAAGCGCCATGAGTGACTTTATAAACCGCGTTCCCGACCGTGTCGAGCGGAACTCCTACTTGGGCTGCGGGGACATGGACAGGGATGGGGATGTTGACAATGCAGACCTGGAATGTCTCATAAATGTCCGTTCAGGCAAGTGGATAGGCGACACCGGAGACGGCAGTTGCGAGACAGCGATGACCGGCGGATTCTGCTTTGACATAACATTGGGCATACCCGGCGATTTTAACGGCGACGGGATTTTTGACAGCGAGGACCTTGCGATAATGTGGCAGATAAAGAATGCGGCGGCATCGGGTGTGATTCCGCCCCAGGAGCTGATCGATGTTGCGGATTTTAACGGCGACAGGCGGATAACGCAAAGCGATCTGGATTGCATGGCATCAATCGCAGATGGTTTGGAAATACCCATTTCCTGCCTCAAAGTATACAATTTTGGATGTCCCGATATCACATCACCATATTTCCTTAGGGGCGATTTGAATCAAGATACTGCCCTAACTGAAGTAGACCTTTTACTGCTTGGGTGGCTAGTCTCGGGCAGAGTCATTGTTTCTGATGTATTCGAATGCGCAGACGTGAATGACGACTGGGTTGTAACAGAAGATGACTATAACTGCCTCGAGGCACAGCTCGATAGCGACTACGTGAGAATGGAACAGTACTGCAGCCCATGCTTCCTTGAGATGCAGAAACTAGGCAGGTATGGTGCAGAGATATGCAACGACGGTCTTGACAATAACTGTAATGGCCGCACCGATGAATCATGCCACTGCGATGCATCACAATCCTGCTCGCGTCTTTGGGATTCAGACGGGCTTTACACTACGAATGACTTTAAGCTTTGCAGGAGCTTTGGGTGGAGAGAATGGTCCCCTCAATCATCTTCTCAATCATCCGGCAGTGGTTGGGGCTGGTATACTAATGAAGAGATACAAGGAGCTTGCGGTGGCTCAGGCGACTGGGGCCGGATACAGTATTGCGGAGGCGGTGAGAGGACATGTCTTTTTACCTATGCAGAAGGTTTTTCTATGGATTTCTCCCTCACAGAGGCATACTTCATAGAACAGCAGCTTCCTGAAGGGACTGACTATGATTCGGCCACAGATGAACAGATTGAAGAGATAAGAAATTCAGATGAATATGCGATGGGGATTTTCTGGGCCAATCATTCAAGTTTTGGCTGGGACTTCGCTGAAGGTGTTATTGGTCCTTTAGGTGTCCTGCGCAATTGTGGCAGTACTACATCCTGCCCCGAGGGCTGGGTTGAGGTCTCTACACAAGAAGGTGGCTGCTGTGATCGCTGCAGTTGGTATGACCTACGTTCCAAAAGGTACAGTCAATGTACCCTTTGCCGCTACCAATACGATAACTGCAATTCAGTGTCATGCGGCAACAGCGGAACTCAGATTCCTGATAGTGGCTGCGGCAGCAACTGGCCTCAAACATACACAGAAGTCTGCCCTGCAGATGGCTGTTATGGTCCAACGACATCTACGAGTAGGGGTGAGGGCTACTATGACAATAGGTACAACAGATACGTCATCTGGAAGCCCATTTCCGATGCAGACGGCAAGCTGGTTATTTTCCTGGAGGATGCCGTCGGCAAGAACATAGACAAAGCCATCGTGGCCAAAGACCCAAATGCGCGTTTCGGGATATTGGATGAGGGGAGACGAGTCTCAGATTATAGCGGATGGCCCCACTTCAGGTTCAATAGGCCCGGGATATACTACGGCACTTGCTACTTAATTATAATCTATGATGAAGAGGGCTTCTACAACAATCCCGTACATGTCCCCTACGGCAGTAAATACGAGGATGAATATCGCCTAATCTACCATATCCTCACAGGGGCTTCAAGGTATGCTACCCGATGATTCACATACCCTCTAAAGCCTTGAGCAATCCTGCCGAGAGCTTCTTCTTGTCTCCGCCTACCGCGTCCTCAATACCACTATCATCTGGGCTTTCAGGCGATTTTGCCATATCTTCTTTTATGGCCTTCACAATCTGCCCCATTTCATGCTCGCTTGACTTCAACCGCCCCAGAACATAGAGGTAGGATTCTACAAGACCCTCGATGTCGAGTATATGCTTGTCCCTTCTTTCTGTGAGCTCTTTGACATAAAGGTCGACAAGCTTGTAGGCTATCTCCTTATTATGCTCCCAGTCAGAGTCCTCGATTTTCGGGCTCTCAATCTTTTTTGCCATATTTAATTAAGGCTCATAGCGTAAAAAGCTTATACCTCAAAGCTTATCTCGAGTTTACCGCTAACCGGCTCCAGCCTGCGCATGCCCACGCCTGCCATTTTCAGCATCTTCTTAGCAGCTTTCACAGAATCAGTTGACTCATACTTGTCGCTGAGGTAGACTATCTCTTTGATGCCTGCCTGTATTATCATCTTTGCACATTCATTGCAGGGGAAGAGGGCTACGTATATCCTGGCGTTCTGGAGCTTGACAGTAGAATTCAGAATAGCATTGACTTCGGCATGCACTACATACGGGTACTTCGTGTCTTTAACATCCGGGGATTTCCTCGCCCATGGCAGCTCGTCATCGCTGCAGCCGCGTGGGAAGCCGTTGTAGCCGATGCCCACTATTTTGTTGTTTTCATCCACGATGCATGCACCAACTTGCGTTGACGGGTCCTTGCTCCTCTGTGCGGAAAGAAGCGCTATGCCCATGAAATAGTCGTCCCAGCTGAGGTAGTCCTCCCGCTTCTTGCGCGCGTCGCTGCCCTCGCCTTCATCCAGGAATTCCTTGTCCACACAGCTTATGAAATCAGCCATTCTGCCTAATTTTATAGCCTGCGCACATAAATAAGCTATGATTCTTGTCATCGGCCTCGCAGGCCGCATAGCAGCAGGCAAGGGGGCTGCAGCGAAATACCTAAAGAAGAAGTACAAGGCCGAGCAGTTTGTATATTCCGACATACTCTGCGGCATACTCGAGCGTCTCCACATAGAGCCTACGAGAGAGAACCTTCAAAAACTGGGCAAAGGCCTGCGCGAGAGCCTCGGCGAAAAGGTCCTTGTAAATGCGATGAGAGGCAATCTTGCAGAATCAAAAGCCGAGCTGAGGCTGATTGACGGGATACGCTACGTCAACGAGGTGGACATGCTGCACAGCTTCCCCCACAACCGTTTAATATTCATAGACTCGCCATTGGAGCTGCGCTATGAGCGGGCAAAGAAGCGCGCGGAGAAGGGCGAAGCGTCGCTCACACTAATCGAGTTCAAGGAGAAGGAGAAAGCAGCCACCGAGATGGAACTAGATAAAGTCAAGGCGATGGCGGATTGTGTAATTGACAATACCGGCTCAATCAAAGATTTGCATGCCAAGATAGACCCTTTACTGGGCCAGCAATGAGCCGTCTTATTATTCTGAAGCTTTTTTGGACATACTCTCCAGCTCCGCCATCCTTATCATAACCTCTCGCATGTTCTTGCTATTCGCTTTGGCTATGTAGCTTGTAGGGAGGCCTGCTGATAACACTTCCAGCTGGGCTTGAGTGGGCTTCTTCCCGCTTGCCTGGAGCTCCCTAACGAGTGAAAGGGCCCTCCTACGGCTAGCCAAGGGTACACCATACTTGCCAACTGCGCCTTTACCGGGCTTCCTTGCGGATTGAGCTCTCCTGGGTTTCATGGCTTAAAATGAAGGATAAAGTTAAAAAACGAGGGGTTTGCCCATGTAGGGCCCTTTCCTCTCATAGCCGAACCTTCGGTAGTAATCCCTAGCCCCTATCCCAGATATTACGTTTATGTTCTCCAGTTCCCAATCCTCGGAAGTTATCCTCTCGGCTTCGGCTAACAGTTCCTTTCCGTATCCGCGATGCTGCCATTTCTCCCTGGCTTTCTCGCCTATTTCAACCATCGGCCCGAAGACATGCAGCTCCCTGATGCCCGCGGCCTCCTGCATCTCAGGGCGATGCGCATCCTCGCTCGGCTTCCTCAGCCTCAAGAAGCCGATGAGCAGCTTGTTTGAGGTTTCTTCAAAAGACAAAAAGACTTCTTTCCCACCGCTAGCATCATAATCAATCCTCTGAAGTTTAATAGATTCGGGATCCGGCAAAATATTTTCCTTTGCCATCTTGATGCCTACCTCCCTGCATCGTATGCATTTGCAGGAGTCCCCATGCGCGCGCATCTCGCTTTCCACTAATTCCCTGAGGTTGCTTTTCACAACGCCGTCCACGACCAGGTCAACAGGTATGTCCCTCTGTATCCTGATGACCCTGCACCAGGGCGGGACGGATTTCTTTATCTTTGCAAGCACTTTGGCAGCCTCTTCAGTACCGTAAGGCTTATACTCCCCAGCTTTCCACATCTCATAAAGCTCCGTGCCTTTTATCACAAGGCATGGGTAGAATTTAAGTAGATCGGGCTTGAAGCGCGCGTCTGAGAACAGCTCTTTGAACATCTTTACATCCTCTTTCTCATTGGCGAACAGGCCAGGCATCATCTGGTAGCCCACCTTGAGCAGCGCGTCCCTGCATAACTGCGTAGACTTGGCGACGTCGGCGACGCTGTGGCCCCGGTTCACTTTTTTATAAACCTCATCGCTGAGCGTTTGGACGCCCAGCTCGACCTTCGTGCCTCCGAGCTTAAGCATATTGTCTACATGGCTTTCCATGGCATAGTCCGGACGGGTCTCGAAGGTCATTCCTACACACCTCACACCGGATTTCTCATTAGTTTCCTGTATATTCTCTAATGAGCCATAAGCCTTTTTTGTTTTAGGATAGTCGTTCATCGCCCGCAGGCATTCGCGCACGAAGTAGTTTTGGTACTCGTATTCCAGGGCGGGAAGCGTCCCTCCCATGGTAATCAGCTCGCACTTGTCTATGGGGTGCCCTATCGCATCCAGTTGCGCCAGGCGTGCATGCACCTGCTCATAGGGATCGTAGCCGTGCATTATGGCCCTTCTCGCAGCCGGCTCTTTCCCTGTGTATGACTGGGGGACTTCCACATCCAGCCCCCCCGGGCAGTAGATGCATTTTCCATGGGGGCACTTGTGGGGCTTTGTCATGGCTGCGATAATTGCCACTCCCGACATGGTCCTCATGGGCTTTTTCTGGAGCAAAGGGAGTATAATATCGTATTCTTCCTCTGCCGCAAACTTAAGTATGTCGGAATTCCTGGGCACGCTGTCCAGCCCGTACTTCCCGGCAAGCCTGGTCTTTTCCCTGGCAAAGTCTCCCTTGTCATTTATCCTCCCTTCAAGGATTTCGCCGATTATCTCCCGGGCGAGTTTTTCCATGCTTACTTTTATTCTGAATAAAGAAATAAGCTTATCTCAAATACCTCTTAAATAATGGTTTTAAATAAACAAACAGAAAATATAGCCGCGAAATGGACAAGGAGAAAAAAGGCACGGACCAGATAAAGCAGGGCTTTGCGAGTATGGTGAAGCATGGCGTAATCATGGACGTGACCAATGCTGAGCAAGCGAAAATCGCAGAGAAAGCGGGTGCCGTAGCCGTAATGGCCCTAGAGAGGGTGCCTGCGGACATCCGTGCAATGGGCGGCGTAGCCAGGATGGCCGACCCGGTAAAAATAAGGGAAATACTCGATGTTGCAACGATTCCCGTCATGGCCAAGGCCAGGATAGGCCATTTTGCAGAGGCCCAGATCCTGCAGGAAATAGGCGTTGATATGATAGACGAGAGCGAGGTGCTTACTCCTGCGGATGAGGAGAACCATATAGACAAAAGCAAATTTACTATACCCTTTGTATGCGGAGCGAGGAACCTGGGAGAGGCATTAAGGCGCATCCACGAGGGCGCTGCCATGATAAGGACAAAAGGCGAAGCCGGCACGGGCAATGTAGTCGAGGCTGTGAGGCACATGAACAAGATAAAATCTGAAATATCGCTTCTCAAAGAGCTTTTGGCAAATAATGATGAGGTCGGCCTAAAGAAAGTTGCAGAGGACTACAAGGTACCTGTCGCATTAGTCAGGAACACTGCAGAACTGGGTCGTCTCACGGTCGTTAATTTCGCCGCGGGCGGGATAGCCACTCCGGCGGACGCTTCCCTGATGATGCAGATGGGCTGTGACGGCGTTTTCGTGGGCAGTGGCATCTTCAAAAGCAAGAATCCAGAGAAGATGGCAAAAGCCATAGTCCGTTCCGTACTCCATTACGACGACCCCAAAGAGCTGCTCAAAGCGTCTACGGGCCTTGGCGATGCGATGCCCGGGCTTGACATCCAGACTATGGATGAGAAGGAAAAGCTCGCCGGCCGAGGGGTTTAGTTTTTCTGTTTCTAGATGCAAACCTGTCTATGATCGTAGGCCTTCTTGCCATACAGGGGAATCTTGAAGAGCACGAGCAGGCATTAAGCCGTATCATGAAGAAGCAGGGCTCATACGGTGAAGTACTTCGTATCAGGAACAAGACCGATCTTGAGAAAACCGATGCATTAGTCATAGGCGGGGGCGAGAGCACGACCATGTGGATGCTGCTAAAGGAAACAGGTCTCTTCGCTGCGCTGAAAAGCTACAAGAAACCCATATTCGGCACATGCGCCGGGATGGTGTTGCTTGCGAAGAAGGGTGAAGACGTCGACTCAAAAAAGACCGGCCAGGAATTTCTTGGGAAAATAGATATCACTATAAAGCGCAATGCATTCGGCCGCCAGTCCGAAAGCTTCTCCACGCATCTGAAATTCGCAGAAAATAATACAGAGGCAGTCTTCATAAGGGCCCCGTTGATTGGCTCGGTAGGCAAAAGCGTCGAAGTGCTGGCTAGATATAAGGGGAATGCTGTGGCTGCCAAACAGGGCAATGTCCTTGCAGTCTCTTTCCATCCTGAGCTGACTGAAGACCCCACAGTCTACGAATATTTTTTGAATTTTGCAGGCAAGGGCTTATTGGGTCCTGTTTTGCCTTCAAACAAGAAAATACCAAAGCTTATCTAAACAATCCCAATCAGAACCACTGGCTCAAGCTCGACTGGCTGACGTTTTTATTGTATGACTCACCAAGCCTCTCGATGCCCTTTTGAACACGCATCTCTGAGAATCCGTGGGCGTCTATCAGTATCTTTTTTATAGCATCCGGGTCTGGCTTTTCCCATGCAAGCGTATAATCACCAGACACCTCAGGCTCGAGGAAAATTTTTCTTATCATGCCATACTTCTCTCCCAATGCTTCCGCATATTCGCCCATCTTGCCGCTTTTGACAATCTGCAAGCCCTTCTTGGGGCCGATGCCCTTCATGCCGCCACGGTTGAAATCAGTGCCGCAGAGTATTGCTATGTCGACAAGCTGCTCTCGGCTTATGCCAAGTTTGGCGAGGTTCTCGTTGAGGTCCACTTTTTCTAAAGGGAACTTCTCCTGCATTGCCATATTTCTCATCAATAGGGGCGTGCCGGCCAAAAGCGAGTCATAGTCCTGGGAGCAAGTCGCATAAACATCCCCCTGCATGCACATATGGGCGCATTGCGCTTCCCCTTCTGCCGGGGCGTCTATATATGGCAACCCCATTGCGGATATAAGGCTCTTTGCATCATCGAGCATCTCTTTTGTGAAGCGGGAGGTCCTCATGGCCTGCTTGCGCGCCTCTTCCATGTCCCCCATCTCCTTAGCCTCCAGCCATTTCTCCTCTGCCTTCTGCTTTCGCTCTCTCCTTTCGTCGAGCTCCCTGCCCTTCAGGTCAGGCGGTCTGCCGTCGAAAACGTAAACGGGCTTTACGCCACTCTCATATATTCTAGCAGTCCTATAGAAAAGCCCGGTCAGATGGGAGGTTATCTTTCCGTTCAGGTCCATGAGGGGGGTGCCGTCCGGCTGGCGGATTGTCGACAGAAACTGATATAAGGTGTTCATAGCGTCTATTGCTATCTTTTTCCCCCTAAGTTCGCTCCAGTCTATACCATGCGGCTCTATCAGCTCGCGGAGATTCACACCCATGCTATTATTATAAGACAAAAGTCAAAAAAGGACATGGGCGTTTTGAACCCGCTTCCCCCCTCGAAGCGCGAGAAAAACCGTTATCTGGTTTACGGGCTGTCCTCCGAGAAACCTCTTAACGGCGAGGAGATGGGCAAAGCCATCTGGAAAAGCGCATTAGGCTTCCTTGGCGAACTGGGTGTTGCCAAAAGCGGCCTGCGCATAGTGGACTTCGACGAGGCAAAGCAGAAGGGCATAATCAAAGTCAACCGCGACTCGGTGGAAGAGGGGCGCGTGGTGCTTTCGCTGGTTAAAGAAGTTAGCGGCTCAAAAACCGCCTTGGAGACAATAGGCGTCAGCGGCATACTCAAAAAGGCGAGGGGAAAATACCTGGCCTGAGACTGCCATTCCTTTGCGGTTACTCACTCTTTACATACTCCCGATAGCAAAAATCCTTTTTATATACTTTGTTTCAAACTATACGCGCTTGTTCTATCACAAATCATTTATCAGTTTAAATGTCTAGGCAAGTGGGCTCGAACGAAGTGAGACACAAAGTTCGCGAAAGCGAACTTGTGCGCAACTTCATTTTTATGAAGTTCGCGCCCACTTTTTGGGCAACTTGCCCTTTTATAAAGGGCAGAATCACGTTAAAGAGGTAAAAAAGATGTATCCGGGTGGCCAATTGGCTTATGACAGGGCTATCACTGTGTTTAGCCCAGACGGCAGGATCTTCCAGGTGGAATACGCAAGGGAGGCAGTGAAGAGGGGGACTACCGCCATAGGCATAGTCTACAAAGAGGGCGTTCTTTTAGCAGTGGATAAGTCCGTGGACTATCCCCTATTAGTTCCTGAGTCGATAGAGAAGATATATCAGATAGACGAGCATATAGGCGCTGCATCGTCAGGCCTCATTGCCGACGCAAGGAGGATGGTCGAGGATTGCCGCCTCGAGTCGCAGAGAAACAGTATAGCGTATGACGAGCCCATTTCAGTCTCCGAGCTTACGAGGAGGATATCCAACACCTCGCAGATTTACACGCAGTATGGCGGCATAAGACCGTTTGGTTGTGCCCTTTTGATTGCGGGCATAAACGGCGAGGGCAAGCAGCTGTTTGAAACAGACCCGAGCGGCGCATATACACAATATCTTGCCACTGCAATAGGCTCCGGCAAAAAGGACGTCGAGAAGTTCTTCCAGAAGTCCTACAAGCACGGCATGAGCAAGAAAGACGCGATACGGCTTGCAATCGATGCCCTCAAACAGGTGTCTACTGCGAAATTCAACATCAAGAACGTCAATATAGCGGTCGTAGAGGAAAAGGATAAGGTTTTCAAACAGCTTCCGACAAGCGAAGTAGAGGCTGCGCTAAAGAAGTAAAATGGCAATAGAAAACAGCGTCATCGCCCGCTACAGCAAAGAGGGTGAGCATTTCGAGGTCCTGGTTAATCCCAAGGGTGCCGAGGAGTTTAAGGCTGGCGCCAAGCCCGTAAATGAGATATTAGAGATAGATGAAATCTTTAAGGATTCGCACAAGGGCGACCGAGCAAACGAGGACTCTCTTAAAAAGGCGTTTGGCACTTCTGATGTGATGGAAGTCGCCTCTAAAATAGTCAAGGACGGCGAGATACAGCTCACCACAGACCAGAGGAAGCAGATGTCTGACCAGAGGCGCCAAAAGATAGTGCAATCAATCTGCAGGGATGCAGTCGACCCGCAGACCGGCAGGCCGCACCCCCCGGAAAGAATATCCAATGCGCTTGAACAATCCCATTTTAATCCCGATTTGCACAAGCGCTTTGAGGAGCAGCTTGAGGATGCCATAAAGGGCATACGCCCCATCTTACCCATAAAATTTGAGAGGATAAAGCTGGCGATACGCATACCCGCCGACTTTGCCCCGAAGGCATATCCGCACCTGCATAAATTCTCGCTCCAGAAAGAGGAGTGGCAGAAGGACGGCTCGCTAGTTGCGGTAATGGAGATTCCCGCAGGGCTCCAGGACGAGGTCTACGGAGAGCTCAATTCATTCACGCATGGCAACGTAGAGACAAGGATAATTAAAGATGACAACTAAGCTAGAGGCGAGGGGTGAAATAGTCGCTCCCGGAGACCCCTTAGGGGCAAAGAGCATGAGGGGAGACTTCACATATATAGACGGTGACTCCATACGCTCTGCGGTTTTCGGCATAAAGAATGAGAAAGGAGGGCATGTCTCGGTGATACCCCTTGCAGGCCAGTATCTGCCAAAAGAAAGCGACATGGTCGTGGGCGTGGTGACAGACGTCATGCGCACCGGCTGGCTTATAAAGATAAACGACGCCTATACTGCATACCTCAACAAGGAGCGGAGGCGCGATGACGACGACGGATTTGACCTTCGGAGGCTTTTCAAGGAAGGCGACCTGGTATCTGTAAAGATAAGCAGGGTAGACGAGGTAAAGAGCAGCTATGCCGACGGGCCCAGGAAACTAACAGGAGGGCGTATAGTCATGGTAAGCGCGAAGAAGATACCCCGTATAATCGGCAGCAAGAAATCGATGCTTACCATTCTGAGAGACAAGTCGGGCTGCAGGATAGTGGTGGGCCAAAATGGCATAATCTGGCTCGACGGCCAGGAACAGAACATGCAGCTTGTCATCGATGCGATAATGAAAATAGAGCGCGAGTCGCATACCAAAGGGCTCACCGACAGGATATCAGAGTACCTGGACGAAGGCATGAAGAAGATAAGCAAAGACGCAGGCAAATCGATTAAGGCTAAATAAGAAAAAGGGTGAACGAGAAATTCAAGCTGAAATTAATAAATAAACAAAATGGGCGGAAAAAGCGACACACCTCTTATCGTGAAAGGAAAGAGGCTTGATGGAAGGAAATTTGATGAGATGAGGCCTATAAAGATAGAGGCCGGAGTCTTGCAGCGGGCCGACGGCTCGTGCTATCTCGAGTGGGGCAAGAACAAGGTAATCGCAGCAGTCTACGGGCCGAGGGAATTGCACCCCAAGCACTTGCAGGATAACACGCAGGCGGTCCTCCGCTGCAGGTATAACATGGCGCCATTCTCTGTCAGCGACAGGAAGAGGCCGGGTCCCGACAGGAGAAGCACCGAGATAAGCCTGGTGATACGTGAGGCATTTGAAAGGGTAGTATTCCTAAATCAATTCCCGACAAGCGGCATTGATGTTTTTATGGAGGTTCTGCAGGCAGATGCGGGCACAAGGATAGCCGCACTTGCAGCGGGCGCAGTGGCGCTTGCGGATGCGGGAATCCCAATGAGGGATCTTGTGGCAGGCTGCGCGGCCGGGAAAGTAGATGGCGAGATTGTCCTGGACCTCGACCAGCCTGAAGACAACTTCGGCGAGGGAGACATGCCTCTGGCATATGTGCCCTCAAAGGAAGAGGTTGTTCTCTTACAGCTGGACGGCGAGTTCACCAAAGAGGAGTTTGAGAAGGCAAAATCCCTGGCAATAGAGGGCTCGAAAAAGGTATATGAGCTACAGAAGAAGGCCCTGAAAGACAAATACAAGGAGTGATTAAGATGAACATAGACAGAGAACTTAAAAGGCATTTTGTCGGTCGCTTGATTGAAAACGACAGACGGATAGATGGAAGGGGCTTTGACGATATCAGGGAAACCTCAATAGAGACAAACTTCGTCAGTGACAAGGCCGAAGGCAGTGCCAGGGTAAAGCTGGGAAACACGGATGTTCTGTGCGGAATAAAGCTGAATCCGGGAACTCCATATCCTGATGCGCCCAATTCCGGTGTTATGTCAACAGGCGCTGAGCTGGTTCCTATAGCATCCCCAAGCTTCGAGATGGGCAGGCCTGGAGAGGATGCCATAGAGCTGGCGAGAGTGGTTGACAGAGGCATCCGCGAGTCCGGCATGATAGACCTGGACAAGCTTTGTGTCACGCCCGGAGAGCTGGTCTGGATGGTGTCAATAGACATGCACGTCCTTAACCATGACGGTAATTTACTGGACGCCTGCAATATAGCGTCTGTAGCTGCACTCAACAGTGCATACGTGCCGAAGATAGACAAAGACACCAAAGAGGTTACAAGGGAAAAGGCATCAGACCTTCCCATAACCAAGCTGCCGCTGTCATTTACATTCGCCAAGATAGCCGGCAAGATAGTGCTTGACCCTATCCTTGACGAGGAGTTTGCCATGGATGCGCGGCTTACTGTTGCAGTAACTGAAAAGCACATACATGCCATGCAGAAGGGTGGTGACGGCGCTTTCTCTTCGGAAGAGATATCCGATATGGTCGACAGGGCGATGGCCAAATACAAGGGGGTCAAAAAGCTTATAAAATGAGTGACGACAAGAACTATGTGGGTGGATTCGGCCCGAGGTATGGGCGGAAGATACGCTCTAGAGTGTCCGAAGTGGAGAAAAAGCAAAGGGCTAGGCAGGACTGCCCCAAGTGCGGCAAGGCTGCCCAGCGCATAAGCTCCGGGATATACGAATGCCCTAAATGCGGGAAATTCACCGGCGGAGCATATTCTATATAAAATGGGCGAATTCATCTGCCAGAAATGCGGCAAGACTGTGGACAACACGCTGAAAGTAGTGTGCCCCTATTGCAGCGGGCGCATACTGATAAAGCGTGCATCAGGCTTGGTAAAAGAGCTGCCTGCAGAGTAGGATGGAGGCAGAGCTTAGGGTAGCTATGGCTAATCCGCAGGAGGCTGAGGTAGTTAAAAAAGCCATGTCCGTGGACGAGAAGCCAGGCTCTCGCAGCTCCGTTTCCATGGTCTCCGAAGGCAAAAGCCTCATTATGCACATAAAGGCATCGGACCTCGGCGCGCTAAGGGCGTCCTTGAATTCATCACTCAGGGAGCTTAAGGTCGCCGATTCAGTACTATAAAATGGAAACATCCAGTATACCCGGGTTTTACAAGCTTTCTCCGACAGAGCGGCTTAAGAATGTGGCCGAGCTTTCGGGCCTGAGCGAAGAGGAGACCTCATTGCTTTCAGACTGCGGTGCCCTTGACCCTGTCAGAGTGGATATAATGATAGAGAATGTCATAGGCATAGTCGGCATACCCCTGGGTGTGGCAACCAACTTCAAGATAAACGGAAATGATTATCTGATTCCGATGGCGACTGAAGAATCATCAGTGGTCGCTGCAGCTTCAAACGCTGCCAAGATGGCCCGTTTGAAGGGGGGTTTTCACACAGAGAGCACGGAGCCGGTTATGATCGGGCAAATACAATTGGTCGATGTCCCAGAACCCAATGCGGCAAAGGACAAAATATTAGCGGCAAAGGAAAGATTGCTTGAGACTGCAAAAGAGCAGGATTCCATTCTAGTCAAATTCGGCGGCGGGCCCCGTGATTTAACAGTCAAAATACTTGATACTGAACAGGGTGCAATGCTGCGCGTGCATCTCATGGTTGACGTCAGAGATGCCATGGGTGCCAATGCTGTGAATACAATGGCCGAGGCGATATCACCAATCCTCGAGGAGCTTTCAGGCGGCAGGGCACTTTTGAAGATAATATCTAATCTTGCCGTGCATAGGATGGCAAAAGCTAAGGCTGTCTTTGCCAAAGAGGCGCTCGGCGGCGAAGACGTCGTCGACAATATATTGAAGGCTTATGCATTTGCCGAGAATGACATCTACAGGTGTGCGACCCACAACAAAGGCATAATGAACGGCATCATTGCAGCTGCCCTTGCAACCGGCCAGGACCACAGGGCGATAGAGGCCGGGGCTCATGTTTATGCTTCCCTCGAGAGCTACAAGTCGCTTACAAAGTATTCTAAGAATGGGGACGGCGACCTTGTGGGCGAGATAGAGCTGCCCATGGCGGTTGCAACCATAGGCGGCGCCACAAAGGTGCATCCTGCTTTCCAAGCCTGCCAGAAGATACTTGGGGCAAAGAATTCAAAGGAGATGGCTGAAGTCTTTGCCGCATTGGGCCTAGCGCAGAATTTAGCTGCTCTGAGAGCGCTTTCTGACGAGGGCATACAAAAGGGTCACATGTCTTTGCATGCCAGAAACATCGCAGTCATGGCGGGCGCAAAGGGCGAAGAGATTGAGAAGATAGCTAACCAGATGATAAGCGAGGGCAGTGTCAGGATGTCACGCGCGAAAGAGCTGATTGAGATGCTATAACTTTTTTGCCCTTTTTTCTACCTTTTCCCAGTCTAGGTCAGGCGTGGTTGATTTCTCTTCTACTGCGAAGCTCGCGGCTGCGCTTGCAAGCTTTCCTGATTCTTCAAGGCCCTTTTCTGACATCATCGAGGCGATGAAGGCGCCTGTGTATGCGTCTCCCGCGCCGAATGGGGACTGGGTTTCGACAGGGAAGGCATCTATTTGG
>CAYMNU010000075.1:0-71649 GCA_964391885.1 uncultured archaeon
ATTCGCCTACCGTGAACGGCACTTGTGAAAATATAAGAAGTAGTACTACGGCCGCGGAATTCAATACCCTGCAACCGTTTCCAAATCTCATCTTATGTAGTCGGTTTCTACCTTTTTGCTGCTCTCGACCTTCTTGCTCTTGAGGTCTTTTTCTATTTTCTGAAGCGACTCTCCAAGTGCACTGTACAGGCCTCTTGCGGTCAGCGGGGATATTACTATCTTCTCTACGGGCTTTTGCGTGGTCATGTCTATGAAGACAATCTGCAGATGCCCTTCCTTGGTTATCTTCCCATCCTTGTTCTTACCCGCCTTGACTGTGTGCGCTATTACTATCTCATCCGCATAAAGCGGCCTTAACGGGGTTGAAGCCAGATTCTGCTGTATAGCCCTTACTGCTTGTTGGTCCATTAATAAGTTAAGAGCTACATATATTTAAATCCCGAGGAAGAACAGTAGCGTCGGCAAGAGCAGGCTGCCCATACAATGGGTTCGCGAAACGCCTGTCAGGGCGGGTATAAGCCCAACGCACATGGAGACGAGGGCTATGAGGATGCCCAATGCCCCACTCATCGAAAATACCATTGCAAAGACGAAAATGAAACCTATTGCAGAAAGCTTTCTGAAGTCAAGGCTGCCTGCAAGAGTCGAGAATTTTTTGCCTATGAATATATGTATTTTATAGGCAATTACTCCTGATGCCAGCATCACTCCCGCTAGCAGGGCAAGCAGGCCAAAGTCAATCTGTCCGAAGAGGTCCTGGAGTATCACGCTTATTCCGCTGCGGGGGTTATTCATCAGGTAGAGGCTGAATATCGAAAACATCGCGTCCGCGGTGTTTAAAGAACCCACTATCGCCATGAACTGCCTTAATTTTAGCTCCTCTGCCGCCTTCTTCCCTGCATTTGCAAGCTTTCTTCCCTTCTCCCTGAATGATTGTATCTCCTGGAAGACTATGCCTATCTGTGACGGTGACATGGCAGGGAGCAATCCCACTATCAGCCCGCCAACACCCCCCAGGAAAGAGCTTCTCCACATGCCTTTCGAGCTTATTTCCAACTCTGCCTCCAAATCCTGCGGATAAAACTTTGACCCGGCTTGTATCCCTGTCAGCAATGTGCTTAAGCCGAACATGCCCGAGAAAAGTGGAAGAAAAACCTGGGAAGTCGAAAGCGCATTAAGGTTGAGGCAGGTGTAGCCAAGGTAGCCAGCAAGCAGGAAGCTTAGCATCGCCCAAAGTATCTTCTCGGCTTTCCTTTCCCTGAGTATGAGGAAGATTATCGAAAAGCCAAGGACTGGCACAATGGATGCCCGTATCATGGAATATGCCATGGGCACAAGCACGAATGCGATAGGGAGTATCGCAAGCGAGACCAAAACCCCGTAAAGGCTTGCCAGCCCCGTCAGCCTTACGGCTTCCATACCCTTTCCCTGGAGCAGGAGGCGGTGGGCCGGGAGCATTGAAAGTACGGTGCCCTCATCAGGGACGCCCAGGAAAATAGATGGTATGAAGTCTATGAAGGTCTGCGTCGTAGCCATGGCCACAAGGAAGACTGCGAAGCTGACCGGCTCCAGACCGAGGATTGCCATCGCCGAGAGCATCATTGCGCCCACGTTGTTGACGTGCAGCCCCGGCAGCAAGCCGCAGGCTGTGCCCGCGGCTATCCCTAGGAGGAGGAAGATTATGATTTCTATGAGCAAAGCGCCTCCGCTAGGAGGCTAGGACTTGAAGGAAGAGAATAATACAAAAAGATAAAATACGCCCCCTTTTGGGGGCGGACTTAAATAACAAAAACGCTTAGAGCTTCTCCCACTTGATGCCGCTCTTGGCAACTTTGGGCTTCCAAACTTCGGCAGGCAGCCAGTCGGGCCTGTTCTCAGGGGACTTGACCTTTACTCTCTGGCCTTTGAAGACGTGGACTTTAACCATCCCGTTCTTCTTCTTGCCTCCTCGCTCCCTTATCTCGATAGCAGCATTGCCGTCTGTCGCAGCCTTCAAGGCAGCCTGGTGCGGCCCCTTTCCGGTGTATACGTGGTCGGTGTCCTTACCGCCCTTCCTTAGGACATAATATCTTTTTTCAGTCATTTTTTCCACCCTTTGCTAGTTTAGCGTAAGCACAGCATCCTGCAGGCGATAGCCTGCTGAACCCCCACCGCGCTTATTTGTGTATACTTTTTAGATTACTAGTATAAAAACATATTTGATGCGCCACTTTTTAAGGGTTTTTATAGCTTTTCTCTCAACATAAGTCTGGATTCTCAAGATGGGCGACAGCTTTAAGAAGGAGATGAGTAAGCTGCTTAGCGATATGCTCTCTGCCTTTATGGTTCTCTTGCTATCGGTTTTCGTCTTGGGCATGCTCTATGCCTACTACTTTACATCACGGGGGGCACTGGCCATGCTGTGGCTTCCTGTGCTTTTGCTGGCAGGACTTCTAATATACAAAGTCTTGGAATGAGCCTGAGAAAAATAAACAGGGAAAGGATGGGTGGCCATAAACTCGGCAACCCATTTGCGAAGAAGTCGCACTTTAAAAAACTGGGCAAGAAGAAGCTTGAAAAAAGCGATGGCCTGGTTCATCCTAGGAAAGCCATGCCCAAGGCGCCGCTAAACAAGACAATGCTGCAGGTCCTCGCAATAGCCGCAGTGGCGATAATAATCATAGCTGCGCAGTTTCTCATGCGCTCTTCCCCGGCCCCAGTAACAGACGATGGAACCGATGTCCCGACTCCCATCAACGAAACCAATGATTCAACCCCCATAGTGATAAACGAGACAAAGCTTCCCGACCTTGAAATGAGAAGTGTGTCATTGAGTAGCTCTAAGGTAAACATAGGCGATAATGTCACAATCACGGCATCCCTGAGGAACCGGGGCGAAGCCAATGCCAGTGACATCACTATGGGCTTTTTCGCCGGACAGGCGAGGATAGGGACTAAATTAGTCGTGAACCTCTCAATAGGAGAAACAACAGAAGTCGAGCTTAATTGGTCCCCCGGCCCCGAGCACACGGGCAGTTACAAGATAAGGGCAGTCGCAGATCCCGACGATTTGCTGGACGAAGAGAGAGAGAACAACAACGAGGCAGATAAAAGCCTCACTGTCGAGGAGATGCTGCTCGAGGATGCAAGCGCCGACTTCAAGCGACAGGCCACAGTATCTTTCAACAATCACTGGTATTCAGACACCCCCAATCTTAATAATCTCATTCGTGTAGGTGGGGGCGACGGCTATACCTATTTCCAAGTGACTAATAAAGAGGGTGATGTCTACTACTTGGACATAATGGTCCCGGGTTTCAAGCTGGAGACAATAAGCCAAATATCCGGAGTTTTCATACCCTCGGCATCTTCTGGCGGCTGGAACTCCAGGAATTGCATCAAGGAGACCTTGGTATCTTCTGATTGCATATGGAATGGCCCGCAGATACGCATAGACCTTGCGATTTCCAGCAGGGGGCTGGAAGCCACAGACCAGGATGGCCAAAGGTCATACGCCAGCACAAGCAAATCCAGGGTAAAGGACATCAAGCTCGTCGGATTGAAAAAAGCAAGCTGGCCTGGGGAGCTGAAGACTTGGAGGGTCTTGAATGCCAAAGAGCCGGAATACCTAGTCCCTCTAGAGTTTTATGAGACTGTGGGCAACTCCCTGTACCTGCACCCTCTCAGATGGAGCCCGAAGAGCTTCAACGCAGAGGCTGCACTCTGGTTTAGATTTGAAATAACTTTGCATTAGTTTAACTAAATTTAGTTTAACTGCAA
The DNA here is from genome assembly GCA_964391885.1 of uncultured archaeon. Classification (GTDB taxonomy): domain Archaea; phylum Altiarchaeota; class Altiarchaeia; order JAFGQM01; family JAFGQM01; genus CAYMNU01. Next base: position 3,760 of record CAYMNU010000075.1, read on the forward strand.
TTATCTCTGAAAATGAAGAAACCAATAGTACTTCTCATACGCGATGGCTGGGGGCATCGGGAAGACCGGAATCACAATGCAATCGCCCAGGGTGAATGCCCGTTCACAGACTACTTGATGCGCACTTATCCTCATACCCTGCTCAATGTTTCCGGCGAGGCAGTGGGCTTACCTCCTGGTTACCAGGGAAACTCCGAGGTCGGGCATATGACTATCGGTGCCGGACGGATAATTTACCAGTCTTTACTCAGAATAAATAAATCGATAGAAAGCGGCGCCTTTTCCAAGAACCCCGCCTTTCTGAAGGCTATAAATAATTGCAAGGCAAATGGCACAACTCTACACATATTAGGTCTTCTGCAGCAGGAGGGTGTTCATGCCCACGTAGACCACTGCCTTGCGCTTTTAAATCTCTGCAAGCAAGAGGGTTTTGAAAATGTGCTAGTACACGTAATAGCAGACGGCAGGGATGCGCCCGTCAGGAACACGATAAAAAACGTCCGCATATTAATCAAAAAAATAGGGGAATTAGGCATAGGCAAGATAGCTACGGTGTCTGGACGCTATTACACCATGGACCGGAACAAGAACTGGGATCGGACCAAAATCGCTTATGATTGTATTGTAAATGCGGAAGGCCCCGAATTCAAAGACCCGATAACGGTGTTCGAAGACTCGTATGAGGAAGAAATAACAGACGAGTTCATAGTCCCGACGCGCGCATCATGGTATGCGGGCATCAAACCACAAGATTCGTTCATATTCTACAATTACAGGACTGACCGCACACGGCAGCTGACGCGGGCGATGATAGAAGATGAGTTTGAGGGTTGGGAGCGAAAACCCCTGGACATCTTCTTCGTAGCGATGACCGAGTTCTATGCCCCGATGAACAAGCGCGCTGTAATAGCATTCGGGCCAGAAGACCTTAAGAATCTATTGGGCAAGATAGTCGCAGATGCCGGCCTGAAGCAGCTGCGGATTTCGGAAACTGAAAAATACGCGCATGTCACCTTCTTCTTCAATGGCCAGGTGGAGGCGCCGAACAGGTGTGAGGACAGGATTCTGATACCGAGCCCGGATGTGAAGACTTATGATATGAAGCCCGAGATGTCGGTCAATGAGATCGGCGATAAAATAGTTGAAGCGCTGGATAAAGACTATTCTTTGATAGTCACGAACTTCGTTAACGGTGACATGGTTGGCCACACAGGGAACTGGGATGCAATACTGAAAGCCATAAAAGCCGTGGATGAAAATGTGAAGAAAGTAGTGGAAAAAACTTTGGAAAAGGGAGGTGTTGTTTTGGTATTTGCTGACCACGGCAATTGCGAGGACGTTTCCTCCGAATGGAGCACTTCACATACGATAAATCCGGTGCCGTTTATTCTAGTTAGTGGAGATCCGGAGCTTAAGAATGCCCAGCTGAAGTCCGGCAAGGGGCTTCAGGATGTCGCACCCACTACCTTGAAGCTGTTGGATCTTTCGAAGCCCAAGGAAATGACCGGGGAAAGTATTTATTAAGTCCCTTCTCTCCAGCTTTTCAGATAATCGAGCTGTTCTTTAGATAGCTCATCGATGCTTATTCCCAAACTCTCAAGCTTCAGCATGGCAATCCCTCTATCTATTTCCTCTGGAATCCGATAAACCTTAGGCTCAAGCTTCCCCTGGTTCTTTACAAGGTATTCCGCACCCAAAGCCTGGTTGGCAAACGACATGTCCATCACTTCGGCTGGATGTCCCTGCCCTGCCACAAGGTTAACCAGTCGCCCGTCTGCAAGGAGGTTTATCCTCTTCTTGCCGACCATGAATTCATCCACGTTTGATCGTATTTGTCTCTTTGGATACTTCTCCAGGAATGACTTGTCCACTTCATTGTCGAAGTGTCCCGCGTTGGCAAGCATAGCTCCGTCTTTCATTAGCATTATATGCTCTCCACGGATGACCTGCTTATTGCCTGTAACCGTCAGGAATATGTCCCCGACCTGGGCGGCATCCTTCATCCTCATCACGTGGAAGCCATCCATATGGGCCTCCAAAGCCTTGATTTCATCCACCTCGGTGACGATGACTTTGCAGCCCATTCCCTTCGCGCGCATGGCTACGCCTTTTCCGCACCAGCCGTATCCAGCAATCACAAAAGTCTTCCCCGCAAGGATGAGGTTGCTGGCGTTCATAATTCCATCCATCGTTGACTGCCCTGTCCCATAGCGGTTGTCAAAGAGGTATTTGGTGAAGGCATCATTAACGTCCATCATCGGGTACTTAAGTACTCCTTCCTTGACCATCGCGTTGAGGCGGACTATGCCTGTCGTGGTTTCTTCACATCCACCGATAATTCCATCCAACAACTCCCTTCTTTCAGTGTGTACTAGCGTGACCAGATCACAGCCGTCATCTACAGTAATGTGCGGCTTTATGTCCAGCACTTTATTCAAATTCTCATAATATTCATCATTGCTTTGCCCCCTCCAGCAGATAGCCTCGATGCAGGTTTCTTCCGCCAGCCCTGCTGCGGCATCGTCTTGCGTAGTCAGGGGATTGCACCCGGTTATCGCGACATCAGCCCCTCCGTCTCGGAGAACCTTGGCAAGAGCGCAGGTCTTCGGCTCGACGTGGAGCGCCATTGCAATTCTCAAACCCTTAAAGGGCTTCTCGTTTTTGAATCTCTCATCTATTAATCCAAGAACCGGCATATTCCTTTCCACCCATTCTATCTTCAGTTTTCCCTGCCCCGCGAGTCCCGGGTCTTTGATTTTTGATACCATTCTAATTATTCAATCTTTCGATGATTTTATCCTCATTTTCAACCTTCCTATCTCTCATCACGACCTTCCCATTGATTATGCTCGTATCCACATCCCCGCCTTGCATGGCATATACGATGTTGCTTATCACATTACTCTTGTTCATCGGAGCAAGATGAGGCTTGTCTAGATTAACAATTATAATATCCGCAAGCCTCCCTTCTTCAATAGAGCCTGAATCTACACCAAGCGCTTTCGCGCCATTTATCGTAGCCATGTCCAGGGCCTTCTGCGCCGGTACGAGCCTGGCATCCCACTTGGCGTTCTTATGCAGAAGCGCAGCGAGCTTCATCTCCTTGAACAAGTCCAGGTTATTATTCGATGCGCAACCGTCAGTCCCAAGTGTCACATTCACTCCTCGCTCAAGCAGCTCCGGGACGGGAGAAAGCCCCCCGCTCGCAAGCTTCAGGTTTGAAGTAGGGTTGTGCGATGGGCTCACCCCTTTCTTTGCAAGCAAATCCATCTCTAGTTTAGTCAGCCAGACGCAGTGCGCAGCCGTCGTCATTTCATTCAAGAAACCCGCGCTGTCCAAAAGCTCCGGCGGCCTCACCCCTGTCTTTTTGACACAATCATAAACTTCCTTTCGCGTTTCGGAAAGGTGCGTATGCTTCCTCACTTTATACTTCTTCGCAATAGTATCAGCCCTTTCGTAAGTCTCGTTAGACGTAACATAGACTCCCTGCGCGCCGACTTCGGGAGTAACCAGCTCGTTCTTCTCCTGCCATCTCTTGACAAAGGCTTCGCAGTTGTGCGCAGGGTCTCCTTTCTGCGTTGTCATCTCTTTATCAAGCACGGCCCAAGCAAGATTTGCCCTTAGACCTGTTTCAATCGCTGCCTTCGCAATCTCATCCTCGAAATAATACAGGTCATTGAAGCAGCTAGTCCCGAATTTGATAGATTCCAAACATCCGAGCAAAGCCCCTTCGTAAACATCCTTCTCAGTAAGCTTTGAATCTATTGCATAAGTCTTTTCCAGAAACTCGTCAAGGGCGCAGTCATCCGCCACTCCGCGCAGCTTTGTCATGGATATGTGGGTATGTGTATTGACAAGGCCCGGCATAACCAGCGAGCGGGAGCAGTCTATACTTTCATCAGCGCCGATATCCAGACACTTACCTATCTTGCTTACTCTACTCCCCTCTATAAAGATGTCCCTAGTCTCAAGAATCTCCCTTTCACTGTCCTGCGTGACCAAAAATCTGCAATTTTTCAGAAGTACTGACATGGATATTTAGTCGACCATAGGACTTAAATGCTTATCTAATTTCATTTTCTTCCCTTCTTTCGCATCTCGGAAATGCGCCGCATGGCAACATCAGAAAAGAAGAGAATCAAAGCAACAAGCCCAAATATATAATAAAGGTCCTCCCGGCTTCTTGATATTCCCATGGCCTGATCGACCACATACCCTGATAAATCATCCATTAGTTTGGAGGTCTGTCCACTTTGGTACACCTCCCCCCCCGTAGTATCTGCCATGGCGGTAAGGATTGCAGTGTTTAGTCGCAGTTCTCCAAATTCCTGCGGATAATTTACAGCCATCGCACAGCTGTATTCACCGGAGCCTACAGTGAGGAAACCTGCACTTTCTGGCACAAAACTAAAGTAATAGCTCTCCTGGTCGAGGCGCTTGAGATCTACTGAATCACCACCCAGGCTTATGCGGGGGTATTCCTTCTTGCTCCTTATTATGACTACGGTCTCCTTCCCAACTCTCGTATCTGCGCATTCTATCCTTAGGTCCCCTCCCCTTTCTGCATCCCCTACTGCCCAGTTGACGGATGAGGATACAATCCTGGAATTTCCTTCTCCGTAGAGTTGTCCACTCCACTCCCTTCCGCTGTCGGTGCTGAGGGACACTACCCTTCCAAGCCCGAATCGCCATATTGCGAGTATCGGTTTCATCGAAGGCGTTGCTGCAAGTATCTGGGAACCTGACTTTGCCGTTACGTCATTGAAGCTCTTGAGCGAGACATTAAGGTTCCACATGCCCTGCGTTATAAAATGATTGGCATCTGTTACTATCATAGCAAACCCCTTACTTTCATCTCGTTCTTGCTCTTCCAGGGCCCCCACTATTAGCTTTACCCTGTCTGTCTGCGACGGTGAGAAATAGCTGCCCCTACCCTGCAACGCAAGCCCCGCCATGAACGACTCATCCGTATCAAAACCTACTCCTATGGTGTGCGTGATTATGCCCTCTTCTGCCATTGACGCAGCTTCTTGGAATGCTTTTACAGGGTAATTTGTAATCCCATCTGACACTAAGATCACATATCTGCTTCCCTGCAGGTGGCGTAGCATCTCCCTGGCTTTTGTAAGGCCTACTAGGACATAGGTCCCACCTCCGAACTTGAGCCTTGACACTTTTTCCTCAAGTGGAGAGCTATCATCCATTTTTAAGATCTGCTGTATCACATAAGCATCGGAGTTGAAGGTCACTGCACCCATGTGGGCAGCATCGGCAAGGTCTCTTATCATCCTTACTATTATTGACTTCTGCAGGTCTATCTTTGTTTCGCCTCCTATCATCAGGCCTGTGGATCCTGATATATCTATAACAAATATGATGTTTATCTGGCGGTCCTTCTTTTCCTCTGCTTCTGTACTTCTTACCGGCAATAGGCGCTCGAAGCCGCTGCCGTAATAACCTCCGTTGCCATAGGAACTGTTGCCCCCTACCACTAGCAAGCCGGAACCTTCTGCTATGAATTCTCTAATGGGTGCATAATCGCCCAATTTACCCGCATGTATATTATCAATTACAATAGCCGAGTAAGTATTTAACACAGAAGGCAAGGAAGCTCTGGTCTCTAAGGCATATACTTCTTCCAATACCTCCCTGAGCGGCGAATACTCGCTTTCCGTGACCAACAATATCCTGGGCCTCTCCGTCACATCCACTACCTTATTGAAAGCATTGTTCTCTACAAAAAAGTCGTCCGAAGCGGGAACTATGCTAGCGCTTATGTTATAAGGGCCGGTCCTGCTGAAGACATGCCTGAAGGGGAAGTCCAGATAGGACGCTTCTTGCGTCACATCAGTCTCCATCAAAACCTGACTGCCTATACTCAGTTTCAGCTTATATGCCGCATCCTCCCCCAGTTTACCAATCCTCACGCTGCCGATGTATTCTGAATTAATTGGGGTATTCTTGGCCCCGCTTATGGACTCTATGAATACCTCATTTTCAATAGGCTCCGGCAAGATGGCAAAGATTCTCGTATTTGCCTTTGAGGCATAAGCTGCTATGTCAAGCGGGTTCGTTCCTTTGTTACTATTGCCGTCGCTTTCTACTATTACTACACTGCTCTTGAGAGATGACCCGAGAATAGCCTGATAAAGCTCGTCGCCAAGGGCAGTATATTCTCTTGAGGCAATCTCTCGCAGTTCCACATTTGCCAGCCCTTCCGACCTACCTGTTAATGGCCCCACTAAATTCTGGAGGGTATTACGGTAAAGTGACATGCTGCCTGTCTTGTCAGCAAGGAGAATTATGGAACCACCCTCTTCCATTATCATTTCTTCCCTGATTATATGTGGGCCGGCAAGCACCAAAAAAAGGCATGCGATAGCCCCGCATCGCAGGGAGATTAACAAGGCGTGCCTCTTTTTTAATAGGTCCCGGTTCAGTATTACAAATACGACCACCGCAGCTATTGAGATATAAATGAACAACTGCATATCAAAATTTATCCCCATAATCTGCGTTAAAATCATAGCGAACCCCTCCTTTTATAATAAAACCACTCAAATAGAAGAAGTGTGATTCCGGCTATTGCAAGAATCCAGTAGACTTCGTTTATCTTTTCTTCCGTGTCCCCCACATGCGAACGACTTCCCGCTACTCTTGATGATATGGGTACGTAAGACCCCGAAATGTCAGATTCTTCTTCATTCAAAAGGCTTGCGGCTATTCGCAGCTCGCTGTCTCCTATGGTGTAAAACCCCGCTTCATCAAGTATTACATTGCTACCTTCTACTATTTCTCCCGATGGCTTTCTTACTTTTGTATTATCGCCATCTATCGCAGGTAGAAGCTCGCCTGTATTAAAGTTCTGCGAGCCAGTCCCTTCTCCACTAAGCCAAGTTAGCAAACGCCCCCAAAATATTGGGAAAGATGGTTTAAGATGAAAATCATTTTCGCTCGAATTCAATGAAAGCCCTAGGTAAACGACCTTGCCCTCGCCAAGCTCCCAAACGCTTATTATGGGCTCGTTCCCCATTTCCGCTATTGTTATTGCGCCTATTTTGATGTCTGCCGACATTATTTTTCTCACTGAAACTTCGCTTATATCTATGTCCGCAAGAATCTCATGCTCAAAAAGAACCCTGGGCCTCCCACCCACTGCGATGGATACAATAGGCTCGACAGGCAGGATATCGTTTAGTCTTTCAGGTCCCACTGCCGCCAGGTCTTCAAAACCAAGCACGACAAGATTGCCGCCCTGTTCTACGAATTCCCGAAGAGACGGAAAGATGCCTGCAAGTATGTTTTTCTCACTTGCATCTTGGAATATGATAGTATTATAGTCTTGAAAGGAGCTTGGGTATATTGGAGGCGCAGTCTCCACTACATTTACCCACCCCAGAGACTCCAATGCATATTTCAGATACTCTTCACCCTCTTTTATCAGTAAAACATCGGCAGCTCTGGCTTTCGGTATGATGGCATAAGCCTTATTGTCTACAATCAGCTCGTCATGAGTGCTTATCACTGCAACAGCATCTGTTTCTGAATGGGGGCACAAGCCCGAGAGATACACAGCTTCTGACGATTCCTGCTTTATAGGTCTTGCAATAGCATCTGCACCCTGATTCCCTAAAAGAAGACCAATCTCTACAACTCTCTCCGAACTGCCAAAATTCCTGATAAGCACTTCCATAAAACAATCGCCCTCCTCCCTACCTGAGCGGGCGGCTATGATGCCTATGTTCTCTTCGACTGTACCCACATGTATAAACTCAACACTAATGCCCTCGGCCGATGATATCCTTTGCGCCGCCATCGGATCCATCCCCACACTACCTGAAAAATCCGAGATTACATAGATTGACCGCTCAATCTCCGATTCATTTATCATATCTGTTGCCAGAAGCATTGCACCCCCTATATTGCCAGGAGTGTCCTTGACACGAATTCCGGACAATACAGACGAGGCCTCACTAGGGCCCCCTCTTCGCAGTGCTACTGCAGGTATGTTTTTTGCGAGCACTACACTTACTTTACTGTGCTCACCCGCTTCTGACACAATGGACGAAGCCTGTCCCATCGCTTGCGCAAACCTGTCTCCTGCCTGCATAGATGCAGAGACGTCTAACACTATTGCAATCTCCCTATCTAGTATTGCATCTCCTTTTGACATATAGAACGGCCCGGCAAGTGCTATAATGATTACCGATAGGGCGAGGAGCTGCAGTATCAGCAAGGGGTCTCTCACTATCTTTCTAAAAAAAGAGTTGAATCGCCGCCTTTGCTCTATCTCGCGTATGAACATTAAGGAGGGCAGCTTCAGGTCTTTGGGTTTCGGTTTCAACAAATAAAGCAATATCATGGGCACAAAGAGCGCGAAGAGATAAAATGCCGAATCATTTAAAAATCCTATCATTTGGAATGCCCCCTCGTCACCATATGTGTTATCTGGAAAAATATGTCAAACACCGGGTCGCTCGAACTTACCGAGAAAAAGTCAGCACCGGCCGACTCAGCAATCTGCCGCACAGCCTCGATATGAGCCATGAACTTAACTCCGTATTCTCTCCTCATCTTCGGGGTGAAAAAGACCTTTTTCTCCCTTTTTGTTTCAAGGTCGTAGATCTTGACGTCTCCCTGCAAGTCCAAACTCTTTTCCAAGGGGTCCGCCACATGCACCACTATAAAGTTTTTGGATTTCCCTGCAAGCCTGAACAAGCCTTTTTTAATGCTGTCAAGAGGTTCCAAAAAGTCAGATATTACTATGCAAAGTGAACGTGTCTTTATAAGCTCCGCATACCTCTCGCCCGCATTCTCAAGGTTCGTAAGACCGCCGAGCTCCTGCCGGTTCAGCATCTCCACAGCGGCGAAGAACTGTCTTTTCCCTCTCTTGGGCGGCATTACCTCCTTTAGCTTGTTGCCATAGGCCGACATGGCGAATTTCTCGTTTTCTTTAGTTACCAGATATGCAAAACCCAGGGCCAGCATGGATGCGAAATCATATTTTGTGAGCTTTCCGCTGCCGAAGTTCATACTGTTGCTCGAGTCGACAAGTATATGGGTTGTAAGGCTTTTCTCTTCCTCAAACCTCTTAATGAACAGCTTCTCGGTCCTCCCGTAGACCTTCCAGTCGACGAATCTTAGGTCATCACCAGGGAAATACTCTCTGTGGTCAATAGGCTCTATCCCTCTTCCTTGCCTAATGGACCTTTGCCCGCCGGCATAGCTGCTGACAATCTTCTTTTTCGCGAGAAGGTCCAGCTTTTTCAGCTGCTTGATAAAATCGAGGTCTATCATGTCGGTGCGTGACACCGCAGCATCACTTGGCCTCCTTGATTAACATCTTGATGACGTCGTCAGTTCTGACCCCTTCCCGCTCCGACTCAAAATTCAATATCAAACGGTGACGGAGCACCGGAAGTGACATCGCTATAATATCTTCTTTCCCAACAAAATTCCTCCCATGTAGCAATGCCCTGGCCTTCGCGGCTGTTATTATGCCTATTCCTGCCCTTGAAGATGCCCCGTACTCCAGGAACTGTGCAGCCAGCTTGTTGCCCTCAGCGGGTCTTGTTGATGCCACAAGCCTTACGGTATACTCTTTGAGCTCTTCAGACACGGGCATCATGCGCGATATTTTTCCAAGGTCCTGTAGAATTTCCCCATCAATCAGCTTCTGAGGCTGCGGCGGCTCTTCCCCTGTATTCAGTTCGACAACCCTCATCTCCTCTTCAATATTAGGGTATTCCACAAGGAGTTTGAATAGAAACCTATCTAGTTGCGCCTCTGGAAGGGGATATGTACCCTCCATCTCTAATGGATTTTGAGTCGCAAGTACAAAAAATGGGGGGGTTAGGGGGAAGGTAGCATTACCCACTGTTACCTGCTTCTCCTGCATTGCTTCCAGAAGTGCGGATTGAGTCTTGGGAGTAGTCCTGTTTATTTCATCCGCCAACACTATATTGGCAAAAATAGGCCCCTGCTGGAACTTGAATTCCTTTTTTCCTGTCTTTGCCTCTTCCTCTAGGAGGTATGTGCCCGTTATATCAGAAGGCATTAGATCTGGCGTGCATTGTATTCTTTTGAATTTAAGGTCGAGTATCTGCGAAAGCGCTCTGATGGTCGCAGTCTTTCCAAGGCCCGGATAACCCTCTAACAGGGAGTGGTTGCCGGTTACTATGGATATTATAATATGCTCAACTACCTCGTCCTGGCCCACTATACTCTTTTTCATAGTGGCCATGACCTTCTCAAATATTTCCTTTGCACGTCGATAGGTATCTGCTTCTGCCATGCTTAAGTAATAGTTTGGATAATATAAATCAGGGATTAAGGTAAGCGTAAGGCGAGTCTTTGATAACTTTTATACATTTATACTAAGGGATTAATGATATCAATCCTGGCTTATCCTCTCAAAGTAAGATCGGACCACACCCTCCATCTCGATCGGTATGTTCTCGGTATATGTACCCGCCGCAGTCGCCTGAATGAACCCTGATTGTATTTCCCTTAACCTGTCATCATCCTCACCGTTCCATGAGCCGAAACCCCCGCCCTCGCCATAGCCTGGGTGTATCTCAAGATCGATTTCATCCCCTTCTATCCTTATTGTTGATGCATCTCCGAATATGTCCTGAGAACCCGCTTCCGATATTTCCAAGTCCTGGTCAGTCTGCCCTTCTCCTTCCCCGGATCCTCCTCCACCTCCTCCTGAGCCTTGACCTCCTGTTCCTGCACCGCTGCCAGAGCCTCCGCTCCCTCCAACACCCAGGCCCTCAAAACCGGCGAATAGCATGAAGACAAGCAGGAATGCCGATACTATAGATACTGTTACATAGGTGTAGAGCCTACCCATATCTACAAAGGCCTCTTGGTCCACGGAATCGAGCTCATAGCTTACTTCTCTCACCAACTCTCTCACTATGAAATTGTCCTTTGATTTATTGTCATAGGCTGCCTGGAGGCGGTCTTTCAGGTCGGGATTCCCCTTCTCGACTTCCTTGACTGATTCATAGGCGTTCTTACCTCTAATATAAAGGAATAATACAATAACTGCTGCCGGCAAAAATGCCAAAAGTATTTCCATGCCGAAGACTAAGAGGACGAATGACGCTAGCAAAAAAGTTGCAATAGATGCCGCAGCAGTTTCAAAGAGGTAAATCCTCCATATGGTTCCCAGAGTCGAACTTACTCTCTCATCAAAGCCGTCCATCATTATCTGCAAGCAGTGCAGTTGCTGTTTGTGTTTACACAAGCCCTCAACTCTTCTAGTTCATCTTCTGCTTTGCTTAAGTCAGTCGTCAGATTAGAAACCTCTGACCTAAGAACGTCAATTCTATGCATAGCTATACTCAAATCTGATATCGCTTTGTCATAGTCTGTAATGCAAACATCAAGCTCTCCAATCGCACTGGAAAGTTCAGCCCTGCTGCTTTGGAGGTCAGAGCTGCACACAGAAAGGCTCTGTTGCGTGCCTGTCAAATCCCCTTCTAACTGCGCTTTCAGGGAAGCGAGCTCGGCATAGAGCTCATTAAGGGTTTCCTGAGATGCGGAGCTAATGTTGAGCTGGCTACTGAAATAAGCTACATCTTCCTCAGCCTTTGCAAGTCGGGATCCACAAGTGGAGAGCTCATTACTTATCATTTCCCTGACGCCCGCAAACTCCCTATTCTCCACTAACAAGTCGTTGTGTTTCCAAGATGCATAGAATGCCAGCCCGCCCAGAGCCGCAAGCAGTATGACTATAATCGCAAAAAGCCGGAAGTTGACGCTCTTTTTGGTGCTGCCCTGGGTGTGGAGCTTTCTAAGCTCTCTTCTCAGCCTGGCTTTTTCCCTCTCATCCATTGCAATATCTCTATCTATTTTAGCACTGACTAGTAAAAATCAAGCCTCACCAAAGGCGAGGCAACTTTTTACCAGTGACTGTATAGTTTATAGAACCTGGTAAAAATATGACAATGCCCGAAACATACACAGGAGTAAAGTTCACTACTCTTTTCGAAGCTGCGGAATTTGGATCTGATAAGGAAAGGAAAGAGGTAATTGCCGAGATACGGAACCTAGGCTCCAGAAAGCTGCTCGACAGGAACAATGGCAACATCAGCGTTAGAGTAGACAAGGGCATGGTTATAACACCGACCGGGAAAAGCATGGACCAGATAACTGAAAGCGACCTAGTCCTCGTCACGGGCATGAGCCCAGATATGAAAATTGTGAGGGCGATAGGAAGCTCAGCACCATCTTCCGAGGCAAGGCTGCACTGGCTGGTTTACAGGGACTTTCCTAAGGTCAATGCCATTGTCCATTTCCACGATTCGCGCCTGCTGGAAAACGCGGATAAATTCATCCTGACGGAAAAAGAGCGACCCTACGGGACTATTGGGCTGGCTGAAGAGGCTGCCAAAGCCCTGAAAAAGAGGAAATTCATAATACTTAAGGGGCATGGGGCGCTTGCCGCGGGGGTGAGTTTCCAGGACTGCAGGAAGACGATTGAAAAGGCCGAAAACATGATTTAACCCGTTGTTTTTTAAAATATATGCTCAATATAGGCGCTCATTCTAATATGATCGAAGGCTACGAGGATTACAAGAGGCGAGAGTACTGTAAAGACATAAACTGTCCGATACAACAAGAGCTGGAGCGCCACAGCGAAGGCTCTGAGGGTTATGAGCGCATTAGGGGCATATGCAAAAGCAGCTGCATACACTCAACATACGAGTTCCATCACTGGCTGATTGGGAATGGATACGAGATTGTGAGGAAATCAGATTAAAAATCAGATTAATTAAATTAATTATAACTTAATTATAATAACACAAGAAAATGGACTGGGGACAAAAGAACAGGTTATCAAAAATAATAAAGCCGAAGACAGGCAAGGCATTGATGCTAGCAGTGGACCACGGCTACTTTTTGGGCCCGACCACAGGGCTGGAAGATTTCAAGTCTGCCATCGACCCGCTGTTGCCTTACTGTGATACGTTATTTGCGACACGTGGAATGATACGCACATGCGTGGACCCAAATACGGAAGTCCCAATAATGCTGCGCGCGTCGGGCGGGACGAGCATAATCGGACCGGAGCTGCTTCATGAGGGCAGCACAATCTCACTCGAAGATGTCATACGCATGAATGCGGTCGGAATTGGATACTCTATTACTGTTGGAATGCCCTGGGAGCGCGACACGATTTTAGACTTCTCCGGCTGGGTTGACGACTGCGAGAGCTATGGCCTGATTGCAATGGCGGTTACCGCGGTGGGCAAGGATATGGCGAAGGATGCCAAGTATCTTGGCCTCGCCTGCAGGATGGCAGCCGAACACGGCGCCCATGTAGTCAAGACTTACTATTGCGACGAGGATTTCGACAAGGTGGTGGATGCCTGTCCAGTGCCCATTGTCATGGCCGGCGGGAAGAAGATAGCCGAGTTGGATGCATTGACCATGGCATATAATGCAATACAGGGAGGTGCAATAGGTGTTGATATGGGGAGAAACATATTCCAGTCCGAAGACCCTGTGGCAATGATACAAGCAGTCAACGAGCTTATTCACAAGAACGCCACGCCCAAGGAGGCTCTCGATATTTTCAACGAGCTGAAACGGGAGGGGTGCAGACCTGTTAAAAAGGTTGTTAACCAGGAAGAGCAAGATGCAGGCAAGCTCTGATTCAAGGTGGCAAAAGCAGATAAGAAATGGAAGCATGTGGTGCCCTGGTTTCTTAGGTATGGAGAGTTGAGTCCACAAGAGGTCAAGCGGCATCTCATTATCACTATAATAATTATCGGCGCTTTTACCGGGGCGCTATTTTTCCTGAAACCTGACTTCGGAGAGCTTGCAGTGATATTTCTATCCTTTAAATTTGTAGTTATATTGGCTTTAGTAACCCTTTATTTACATATCAGGCACAAGGCATAAAATGCGCGCAGCAGTTTATTACAAAAACGACGACGTAAGGGTCGAAGAGCTTCTCAAGCCTAAACCGGGCCCGGGCGAATTCGTATTCAATGTCAAAGCCAGCGGCATCTGCGGCTCTGATGTCATGGAGTGGTACCGAATAAAGAAAGCACCGCGCGTACTGGGCCATGAAGCGGTTGGCGAGATAGTGGAAGTCGGAGAAGGCTGCCCTTATCAAAAAGGTGAACGAGTATTTGTCTCCCACCACGTCCCCTGTGAAGAGTGCGACTATTGCAGAAGCGGCAGGGAGACCGCGTGTGAGACGCTACATACGACCAATTTCGACCCGGGAGGCTTCGCAGAATATGTGCGCGTACCGAAGATTAACATAGATAAGCATGGTGTCTACCCTTTACCCGAGTCCATGAGCTATGAAGAAGGCACGATGATAGAGCCGCTTGCTTGCGTGGTCCGCGGGCAGCGCATCGCCGGGGTGAAGAAGAACGATACAGTTCTTGTCCTGGGTAGTGGAATCGCAGGGCTCCTACATGTCAAGCTAGCAAAGTCCAAGGGCGCCAAAGTAATCGCCACGGACGTCAGCGATTGGAGGTTGCAAAAGGCGAAAGAATTCGGCGCCGATACTATCAACGCAATGAATTACACTACAGACGAGCTGAGAAAAATTAACGACTGCAAACTAGCCGATAAAGTTATCCTGTGCACGGGTGCGATGCCTGCAGTGAAGCAGGCACTGGAGTCTGTGGGCCCGGGCGGCGTAATCGAGTTCTTCGCAGTTCCGAAGCCGGGCGTTCCTGTGGAAATCCCGGTCAATGACTTTTGGCGCGGCGAGGTTGCTGTCATGACTTCATATGGTGCAGCCCCAGGGGATCTGAAAGAATCTCTGGATCTGATAGCTACAAAGAAAATCAATGTCGCAGATATGATAACACATGTTCTTCCACTGGAGGAAGCGCAAAGGGGCTTCAGGCTGGTAGCGGAGGCCGGTGAGTCAATAAAGGTAATACTAACAACGCCCACTGCATGAAATTTTTCTTAAAATCTGGTTTTTAATAAGCGTACAATAATACTCTTGCAAATGGATTCAAAGAAATTATTGCCCATAGTGGCCACAGTTATGATTGCCGGCATATTCGCAGTTCTTTTTCTGATGGAGCCGCCCCGAGAATATCCTCGGCCGACTCCCTTCCCTCCCGACGCCCCTACCGTGATTGAACCCACCGTATCATATACCCTTTCCGATGTGGCTGAACATGACTCCGCAGGCGACTGCTGGCTTGCTATAAACGGCAAGGTATATGATGTCACCGATTATATCTCTTCGCATCCCGGCGGCCAGGCAATACTAGAAGGCTGTGGCAAGGATGCCACAACGCTTTATGAAAACCGTCCCATGGGTTCTGAAACGCCGCATTCGGCAAGTGCTCGCACAGAGCTTGAAAAATATCTAATAGGTGACCTTGAATAAAATGTTAAGCAATATGCAAATACTGCAATATGCTGGCCTGTCTACCCTGCTTTCACTGATTTTCCTGTTCTTCTCCTGCAGGTGCATGGGCGGCCATAAAGTTCTCGAAAAGCTCTTCAAGAACCGCAATTTCATGAAGCTTTACAAGCTACATTGCTGGTTCTGGGCTTGGTTCTTTGTTTCTATTGTAATTCACATAACCATGGCAAAGCTGATATTCGGCTTCTAAGATGAAAGTTCTCGTAGTCTTTCATAGCCTTTATGGACATATATTCGAGATGGCCAAAGCAGTGGCCGAAGGCGCAAGCTCGACCAGTGCGGTAAAACTAATGCAGGTCCCAGAGACACTTTCTCCCGAAGCCCTTGAAAAGATGGGGGCTTCAGAGGCCAAGAAAAAGATGGCGCTAATCCCGATAGCGACAAAAGAGGACTTGGTTTGGGCGGATGCAATCATATTCGGCACACCCACGCGCTTCGGCATGATGACGGCGCAGATGCGCTCTTTTTTGGATCGGACAGGTGGTTTGTGGTCAAAAGGCGCATTGGACAGGAAACTAGGCAGTGTATTCACCTCATCAGGCACGCAGCACGGCGGCCAGGAATCCACCATACTCAGTTTCCACACAACCTTGCTGCACCATGGGGTGATAATCGTCGGCTGCGATTACCCGGACGAAAAGCAGTCGACAATGGATGAAATAACTGGCGGCAGCCCTTATGGGGCATCTACAATCGCTTCGCCGGATGGTTCTAGAATGCCCTCTGAGAATGAGCTGGAAATTGCCAGGGCACAAGGGAAAAGGGTCGCGGAGATAGCGCAAAAGCTAGCTGAATAAGAAAAATTAAAAAAGCCGGTTATTCAGCCTTCCAAAGCCCGTGCAGATTGCAGTACTCTCTGGCAGTTATCTTACCCGCATTCACACAGAACTCGGCCTCCGGCGCATCGCCCGGCTTAAGGAATTTCTTATAACTCTTCCCGTCGGCGATTATTTCCACCCATTCGATATAGTGTTTCTCTTCCATGGGGTGCGCGACAGAGCCCACCCTCACTTTGACTCCATTGGCGGTCTTCTCAATCACGGGCACATGCTTCTCCTGTGCCGCATCGACAGTGTTCTCCTTCATCAACTTCATGGGCTGGCCGCAGCAGACGAGCTCCCCCACACCCGCGTGAACCAGCTCAACTATATTGCCGCAGACTTCGCACTTGTATATTTCATTTATTTCTGTCATTTTACATTCCCCCTCCTTCTTCAATCCATCCTTCTTCTTCGGCATACCACCCTTCAGGGTTTTTGATATAATCATATGCCTTTTCAATGAGCTCATAATGAGCCTCTTCTTGTTCCATCAGGAACTTAAAGAATTTCTTGGCTTTTTCGTCATGAGCCTTTTCTAGTTGCTCTTTGTAGAAACGATAAGCATTTTTCTCGAACTCTAAACCTGCTTCATGAGCCTCTATATCACTATCGCTCAATTCAGTTTTTTCTTCAAGACCGCCAATTATCTCCCTAAACTTTTTCTTGACCTCAGGGAGCATATCACCCTTTAACTGGACGTCAGGGCTGTGCCGGTCTATGAATTCTTCCACTTCCCTGATATGGTTTATCTCTTCCTTCGCCAGATATTCAAATGTTCTCTTAACCACCTGATTCTCTGTTTTCGCCGCAGCTTCAGTATATATACCGTAGCCCTTCTTCTCGAAATCCAATGCCGTTTTCAAAGCCTCTTCGATTTCCATTTTTACAGTAATACAGCATATAATGCTGTAAAAACTCGCTTCAGCGAAGCTGAAGCGGTGTTTTCTACCTCTTTACAAAAAGCCCGCACCAACACCTGCCTTGCGATTTCCATGTGGAATGCGTCTTGAACTTGCAGGGGCAAATGAGCTCCATATCCCTTTCCTTCGTGCCGTCGCGGAGCCTGCATGGGCAAAGCCCCAAACCATATTTCTCGCGGTTAAGGAGGACTCCCTCGGCTACCTTTTCAACTAGTCCTGAGTCTGGGTTCAGCTTGAAATCCTTCCCTTCAGTGAATCTACCCCAAGCTTTGATTAAATTCTCTTTATCCATTACTCACACTTTTCTATGAAATACGCTTTTGGATGGTCGCACGACGGGCATTTTTCGGGCGCTTCCTTGCCTTCATACACATACCCGCACTTCAGGCAAACCCAGAAGGTTTTTTCCTCCCGCTTGAACATGGTGCCCCCTTCCACCCTCGCGCGCAGATTTTTGTAATGCTCTTCATGGTGTTCTTCTGCCTTTGCAATAGCCCTTAGCCTGGCTGCAATATCAGGGAAACCCTCGGCCTCGGCAACCTTCGCGAAATCAGGATACATAGTTGTGTTCTCGTAATGTTCGCCTTCAATAGCCGCCTTTAAGTTGTCTGCAGTAGTTCCCATAACCGTGGGCACCTCCGCCTCCACTTTGAGGTCATCGAGGTTCTCGCCGCTCTTATCCTTCAACTTGTTTATTAACTTGAAGAGCCATTTGGCATGCTCGCGCTCGTTCTCTGCAGTTTCCAGGAAAACCTTTGAAATCTCCTCATAACCTTCTTTCTTCGCTATTTTGGCGTAGATGGTATACCTGTTCCTTGCCTGGCTCTCGCCTACAAAGGCAGCCGCCAGGTTTTTGATTGTTTCGTTCATTTTATTTTATTTAGAGTTAATTTGTGCTTCTCGGATATCGCGCCTGCAAGGGCATCCAGGCTCTTCATATCTTCTTCTTTCGGATATCCCCTTACCATAACTGGCTCTAGCAGCTCGACTTTCAATGAAGGCAGCATTCCCTTAATCTGCTCGGCTGCATTGCTCCCCCAGCCATATGAGCCGATGATTGCCGCAAATCTGGTTTTCGGCCTGATAGCGTTTGCAAGGTATGTAGCATAAACCGCGGAAGGATGCGCTCCGCTCAGAACTGTGGGTGTGGCTATGACTACCGTGGCGGCATCGACAAGCGCCATGGCCAGTTCACCTATATCGGAAACCACAAGATTGAAGGGTTTCACCGAGACCCCTCTCTTAGTCAGTGCATCCACAAAGCGCCCGACCATAGCTTCAGTACTTCCGTGCATTGAGACATAAGCGATGACCACTTCATTTTTGACATCATCCGAAGTCCAGCTCTTGTAAGCATTTATTATGAACTCGGGCTTGCTGTAGACTGGCCCGTGGCTGGGGGCTATCAGGCTTATGTCTAATTGCCCGATTCTTTCCAGATGCTTTTTAATCATCGCCCTGAAGGGCATCATAATCTCTGCGTAGTACCTCTTCGCGCCTTGGAGCAGTTTCTCATCACCATCTGCAAACAAATCGCTTGTAGCTAGATGCGAGCCGAATAGGTCACAGGGGAAGAGTATTTTATCCTCTTTCAGATATGTCAATATAGTTTCAGGCCAGTGGACCCAGGGCGCAAATATGAACTGCAGGGTTTTGCCGCCCAGCGCAATCTCATCTCCGTCTTTCACTACCTGGAAGTTGCCTTCCTGAAGGGGCAGCAGATCCATTAGGAATTCCTTACACTTCTCGCTGCACACTATTTTTGCGCCCGGGTGCTCGTTTAGAACCTGGGGCAGCAAGCCCGAGTGGTCCTGCTCTGCGTGGTTGGCTACGATATAATCCAGCTTCACGCCAGTTTCTCTCAGGTTTTCCAGGAACTCCCTTTCCTTGCTTGGGTCGGCAGTGTCTATAAGGGCAGTCTTATCCTTACCTTGAACCACATACGCATTGTAACTGGTCCCCTCGGGCAGGGGTATAAGGCTGTCAAAGAGCCTTCTATCCCAGTCTTGAGCCCCAACTGCCAATACATCCCCCACCAACTCTCTTGCTGCCATAATTTTCTAAACCCTAATCTCTTTTAAGCTGTCCTTGCACCATGAAAAGCTTGTCTTCGCCGGCCATTTCACACATCTTGAGTATGCCGTCAAAGGTAGCTTCTTCCTCAACCTGCTCGCTGACGTACCACTGCAAGAAGTTCTCTGTAGCAAGGTCGCCCTCTTTTCTGGCCTGCCTCACAAGATCATGTATGTTCTTAGTTATGAACTTCTCGTGGTTTAGGGCGGCCTCTATCATGGCGATGCCCGACTTGTAATCGCTATTGGGCTTTGGCAAGGCCTGGACTTCAGGCTTCGCACCCGCTTCCAGCGAATACTTGATGAACTTCATCGCATGCTCCTCTTCTTCCCTAGCTTGCTTATACATGAAGTCCGCGAAGCCGCCAAGACCCATACCCTCAAACTCTATGGCCATAGCCAAATAGATATTAGCGGATTCCATCTCCCTTCCTATCTGCGCGTCTATAGACGCTCCCATTTCCTTACTTAAGCCCATTTTCTTATTCAGCTAGATTCTCCTAAACTTTCTCGAACTGGTCTTTCCCTACTCCGCAGACTGGGCAAACCCAACTGTCTGGTATGTCCTTAAAATCCGTTCCTGGAGCTACCCCTGAATCTGGGTCGCCCTTCTCAGGGTCGTATACATATCCGCACACCTTGCATTTGTATTGGTCCATTTTTGTTTAGAATGCGATAGGGACTGCTTAAAGGCATAACCCCTGCTAATATTCAGACTCCGCTATAAAAAAGGCAATTTTAAGCTTAAACAGCACAGGAAACCACGCGCCTCGCAATCCCGGCTTTGAGGACCCCAAACGCCACTATGCCCCCTACAAGAGCGGTCAGAAGCTGCATGAACCCCATGCTCGCCAGGAAGGCCTCCGGCAGGAGCGAGAGTGAGAAGAGAGCGAATGCTGAAATGAAAAGGAAGCCGGATTTTGCCACTGCGGCAGCACCCAAGGTTATCCCATAGTTAAATTTTTTCTTTGAATATAACTCCCTTACAATGAGGACAAGAATCGCGTTGCCCGCCCAGATGAAGGGCAGCATGACCGCCAAAAACGGAGTGAATGGCCCGAATATGATTCCCCTGGCCAAGACTGCAAGGCTCGGCGCGAAGAGCAGGGGCAGGACGAGCTTACCTGATTTTAGTTGTATCGCCCCCAATATAAGCGAAGCATTGACTATTACGCCCACAAGCTCCTGCGGGTGGCCCAATGAAAAGGGAACCAGAAAAGCGATTGCAAAGTATGCGTAGAATCGCACAAGCTCGTGCGAGCAAGCAAGGAGGTATTTTTCCAGTGTCTGATTAGAGTTTATCATCTTGATTAGTTATTGCATTATTCCCTTCACATCAATATATCCGCATTATATCTATCCGAACATTACATTAAAATCTTTCACGTGCAGGACTTCCTTGGACTTTTTTCCAAAGGGTTTGCCGATGTAGTCTTTGTATAGTTGTTTTATGAGGGGATTCTCGTGCGCGCCTTTTATGACTGCGTTGTCGTCGTAATGTGTCAGCGCGCGTATTCGCTTGCTTATGAACTCTGCTTGCCCTGGATTCGGCATCCCCGGCCCGCCGACGCATCCGCCGGAACAGAACATCATCTCGACCATGTGGAAATCCCTGTATTTCCCGTCCAGGAATCCCTTGCAGAACTCGTGTATGCCTTTTGCACCCTCAACCATACCCACCTTGAGCTCGGAATCACCACATTTCAATATCTTCTCGCGTATGCCCTCGCCGATTATCTTCTCCTCATAGAGGTGCTCCCTTGCATCGCAGCCGCCGCCGTACATGGCGGTGAATGTCCTGAGTGTCGCTTCCATGACCCCCCCCGTCGAAGCGTATATAGTGCCTGCGGAAGAAGTCATCCCTAACGGGGCATCAAAGAAGCCGTCCTTCAGGTTTGCGAAATCTATCCCCTCGCTCTTTATCCAGTTCACCAGCTCCATAGCAGTAAGGACAAGATCTGTCTGACCCTTCCTTACTTCCATCTTTTTTGCAAAGCAGGGCATCACAGCCGTCACGGTTATGTCGCCGAAGTTCCTCTCATGGGTGAGGTAGTCCTTAGCAAACGAGCTGACCATCTCCATGGGGCTCTTGCATGTGGAAAGGTAAGGTATGATGTCTGGATACATCTTCACGCAGATGCCCGCCCACGAAGGGCAGCAGGAGGTCATCATTGGCAGTAGGTGATTTTTCTCCAGCCGCTCTTTCAGCTCGGCGGATTCTTCCATGACCCTTAATTCAGCGCCGAAATCCGTCTCAAAGACACGCTTGAATCCAAGCATGTGTAGCGCAGCCACAAGCTTCCCCTCTACATTCTGCCCCGGCTCCATCCCAAATGCTTCCCCCAATGCAACTCGCAATGAAGGCGCAGTCTGTATGCACGCGAACTTGCCGTCTATTAGCTCCTTTGCCTTTTCTATCTCACTAGCCACCATCTTCTCTCTAGTGTAAATTTTTGTTTTGTTTTTAATAAACATAGTTGCGAATAGGCAAGTAAGACAGGCAAATTAGCTTGGTCTGGAATGGAAAAACTCGAAAAGCGCATAATAGGGCTTAAAGCAGGGAATGCAGGCGAGACTGTTAGGCGCAGGCTTGAGGAGTTCAGGGAAAACAGCGAATCCCCCGAGCGCATATTCTCAGAGCTCTGCTTCTGCATTTGCACTGCAAACAACAGCGCAGAACGGGGAATTCGAGCCCAGAAGGAAATCGATTTTTGTTCGCTGCCGGAAGTGGAGCTGCGCAAGAAGATGAAGGAGGTCGTATGCAGGTTTTATAACACAAAGACCTTGTGCATATTAGAGGCGCGAGCGAAAAGGGAGGAAATCCTTGCGGCTTTGTCACTGCCGAGCAGCGAAGCCCGCGACTGGCTGGTGAAACGGGTCAAAGGCCTCGGATACAAGGAGGCCAGCCACTTCTTGAGAAACATAGGGCGCGAAGATCTTGCCATAATCGATTTTCACATACTAGACATACTCTCTGAAAACGGTTTGATTGTTCGCCCGAAGTCGCTTACTCCGAGAGAATACATTAGAATTGAAGGCGTGCTTCGCACTATAGCATTGGAAACCGGGATGAGCCTTGCAGAGCTGGATTTGTATCTCTGGTACATGGAAACCGGCAAAATCCTGAAATAAGATATTTATTGGCGTAACCTTTAATACAATCAAATAAGCATCTAATAAATGACTCGCTGCGACAAGTGCGGGGCGGAAGCCGCCGAAGGATTGATTCTTTGCCCGAGCTGCGGGCATAAATTGCCCGACCCCAATCCTCAAAAAATCGTCCCTGAAAAACAATATCGCGAAGCTCCAGAAGTCATAGACAGGCCCAAAGCCATTCCTACTCAATCCATGGCTGCTACAAAACCGGACATTGGTGGGCAACATCCAGACAAAAAGGCGATTGAGAAACTTCCAGAAGAACCGAAACTTCCAGAAGAACAAAAGCCAATCGCAGCAAAGGAGAGCGATAAGAAGAAGGTGGATATGGCCCAGATACTCGATGGGGCATCTAAGCTTGATAAGTCCATTTCGCCGTCTACGCCTTATATCAAAAAGCCGAAATCCCCTACCTTTTTGATAATTGCACTGATAGTGATATTTGGGGCTGCCATAGCAGTTATTTTAATGATGAATATCGACCAAATTGCATGTCATCCGGATTGGGCTTGCGGCTCATGGCAGGGCTGTCGTGAGGGGGTTGAGATTAGAACATGCCTCGACAAGAATGAGTGCAATGTCAATACAGGCAGACCAGAGACTCGAAGGGAGTGCGACGATTGGACTCCTGTTAATACCACAGGCAATGAAACTTCCAATGACACTATTCCCACCTGCTCTGGCTTTGGCGATGTTTGCGGAGTTGAAGAAGACTGTTGCGAAGGCTTTTGCTTGCACGGCAGATGCTGGCCCAGCGACCCTTATTGCGGGGACGGGTATTGCGACCCTGGCGAAAACTGCATCACTTGTGAATATGATTGTGGCGCCTGCCCGACTCTGAGAGAGCTGGGTCAGAATGTTTATACCGAGCCGCTCTCATACACTGCCGAACAGGAGCTAAAGGAAGAGGGATATGTACTTATAAGTTACTTTTATTACGATTCGTGCAGCCCCTGCTTCTATCCTGTGCACATAGAAAACGAGCTCAGGGACCTGGCTGCCTCCATGAAAGACCTGGCCGTATTCCAATTCATAAATACTATACGGCAGAAGACATATGCCGATTTCAAGGGGAAGATACTGGGAAGGGTTTATACGCCTTCCATAATCATAGAAGGCGGCTCGAAGCCGGGCAATGACCCACTCTACTCCGGTTCGCTCAGCGATCTTGTGAATTCAGGGGATTTGGCCGATAAGATAAAAGAGATGATCTGCGAGCGGTCGGAGTATTGTAGATGGGATGAGAGAATTACGAGGACTTATGAACCTGCGCCCCTTATTGAAAATATCGAACAAGTAGTTAATTCCAGTGTCTAAATACATCTTTAGAAAATATCTAAAAACCCACTATGTATCCTCAATTTCAAACAGAAATGAAAACCGAATTAATCCGGCGATTAAGCGACTTTTAATATCCCTCAATCTAATCTCAGATTCAGAATGAAAATCCAAGGCAAGAACTACCGCAGCGTGTGGATGGAAGGCTCCAGGGTAACCATGGTTGACCAGCCCAGGCTCCCCCACGAGTTTGCGCTTTTCCGCTGCAATGACTACGAAGATACTGCGCAGGCGATAAAAGACATGGTTATTCGGGGGGCTCCGGCCATAGGCGCAGCGGCCTGCTACGGCATGGCGCAAGGTGCGCTGGCCGGAGAGCTCGATGAGGCTGAGGCAGTCTTGTCAAAATCCCGCCCAACTGCATACGACCTTTTCGATGCGATAAAATACTTCAAGAAGAATTACACGAACAGCTCAGATCCTGTATCCATCGCGGACGCATATGCTGACGAGTCGGCTGATCGTTGCCGCAAAATAGGCGAGATCGGAGACGAGCTAATCAAGGACGGCGCTCGCATCTTGACGCACTGCAACGCAGGCGCTCTGGCCTGTGTGGACTACGGAACCGCATTAGCCCCGATGAGGGTTGCAAAAGAGAAGGGCAAAAAGATATTCATCTGGGTGGACGAGACAAGGCCGCGCTGTCAGGGGGCAAGGCTCACCGCATGGGAGCTTATGCAGGAGGGCATAGACTATGCGCTTATTGCAGACAATTCCGCCGGTTATTATATGCAGAGAGGCGAAGTAGATCTTTGCATTGTAGGCACAGATAGGGTCGCCCTGAACGGTGACATAGCCAACAAGATAGGTACCTATGAAAAAGCAGTAGTCGCGCATGAGAACGGCATACCCCTCTACATAGCCGCACCCTTTTCGACGATCGATTTCTCCTGCCCTTCAGGCAGTGACATTCCCATAGAGGAAAGGGATGCAGAGGAAGTCACACACATGTGGGGCTGGAACGGCCATAGAATAGAAAAAGTTCGTGTCGCCCCGGAAGGCGCGAAAGCTCGAAACCCAGCCTTTGATGTTACTCCTGCCAAATACATCACAGGCATCATAACTGAAAAGGGCATATTCAAGCCCGATGAGATAAGGGGCATGAAGCCTTAAGGCAAAAAGTTAACTTTTTCTATTTTTATTAATATTTCTTCTAATTAGTGTATGGAATACGTCACAAGCGTGAAGCAGATAGGCGGCTCAGCATACCTTTTACTCCCTCCAAAATTCACAAGGTCGCATAATCTTGACAGCGGGCGCAAGATGGTCCTAAGGGAATCTGGAGACGTGATAGTGATGGAGAAAAAGAGGCAGCAACTGGACAAGGTGTCCAGAGGTTTCCTGAACCTGAATCTGGATCTTGGTGGAATGGAAGTGACTCGGGAGGAAATATATGAGACTGATAGATACTAACATTCTAGTCCACTCTGCGGATAAAAAATCCCCTAAGCAGGAACGGGCAAAGGTGGTGTTGTCCTATTATATGGGTACTGGTGAGGCTTATGTAGTGTTGCAATCGGTAATTGAGATGTACTCAGCTTTGACTAAATGCGTTGATGTCAATACTGCTCGGGATGCTGCGAACATGGTTTTAAACGCGAGCGGATTTAAAAAGATCCAAGCAGACTCGGAAGCTGTTTCAGAAGCCCTTGACATCGCAGCACATAAGAATTTAAGGCGCTCCGATGTTTTTGACGCACTATTGGTCGCAACAGCTAAGAGAAACGGAATCTTCAAAGTGCTAACTGAAAACCCGAAGCACTTTGAGGGCTTTGGTATTGAAGTCGAAACCCTTGAGACTGCCACACTCTCCGAAGACTTCTAAAAGTAGGTTTTAATGTCTCGAACCTAAAAATTATTATGGCAAAGATAGGCATCTTCGGCGGTTCGGGACTTTATTCTCTTTTTGACAAGCCGGAAAACCGAGATCACGGCACGATGTACGGCGAGCCCAGCGGATTAGTATCAATCGGTGAAATCAGCGGCAAAAAAACTTTTTTCATGCCACGGCATGGCGAGAAGCATGGGTTGCCCCCCCACAAGATACCCTATAAGGCTAACATACAAGCGTTCAAGGATTTAGGCGCGGAAAGAATAGTCGCTCCATGCGCATGCGGCTCGCTCCAGCCAGAAGTCAAGCCTGGCGACTTCGTTATTGCAGACCAGATCGTTGACAGGACCCGCGGCCGTGATGATACGTTCTTCCACGGGCCTGAGGTTGCCCACGTCTCGCTTGCGGAGCCTTATTGCCCGGAGATGCGCAAGATAGCTATCGAGGCTTGCGAAAAATTGGGAATCCCGTATCACCCAAAAGGTACTGTAGTTGTTATCAACGGGCCCCGATTCTCTACAAAAGCAGAATCCAAGTGGTTCTCCAGCAACGGATGGGAGGTAATCAACATGACCCAGTATCCTGAATGCGCCCTTGCAAAGGAGCGTGAGATGTGCTATCTGGGGATTGCATTGATTACTGATTATGACGTAGGCTTAGAAGGGAACCCCGAGGTAAAACCGGTGACTGCAGCAGAAGTGAGAAAAATCTTCTCAAAGAACAATGAGAAAGTGAAAAAGCTGATTACTGAGATTGTCAAGAACTTGCCCGAAAAAAGAAGCTGCAGCTGCGGGAACTCGATGGAAAACGCAATGCTCTAATATGCAATAAGCGACATCACATCATACTTCTGCAGCTTCTGCCGCCCATTTAAAAAACCCAGCTCTATGAGGAAGAGCAGGCCATCGACATGCGCGCCCAGGCCTTCCACAAGCTTGGCTGTCGTTTCCACAGTGCCGCCGGTCGCAAGCAGGTCATCCACTATCAAAACGCTGCTGCCGAACGGAAAGGCATCTTCGTGTATGCAGAGCTTGTCCTCGCCGTATTCCTTCATGCATGTGCCTTCTTTGGTCCTGTAAGGCAGCTTGCCCGGCTTTCTGACTGGTATGAAACCCGCCCCCAACTTGAGTGCTAAGGGCGCCCCGAATATGAAGCCCCTTGCTTCCATCGAAACTACATAATCAATCTTCTTGTCTTTGACCCTGTGGTACATCTCGATTATAGCCTGGTTGAAGGCACTCGAGTTCTGTAGTAAGGGTGTAATGTCCTTGAACATTATACCCTCTTTTGGGAAATTTGGCACGTCCCTGATGAATTTTTTGAGTTCCATTGTAATTCCTTTGTTTTTTGATATTAACCCGATAATTAAGTCCCACAAAATAAAAATGATTTACCTCATCGGTCTCGGGCTCCACGACGAAAAAGACATATCTCTCAAGGGCGTTGAAGCCACGCGCAGCTGTGATAAGGTTTACGCAGAGCTTTACACCTCCCCCTGGCAGGGCTCGTTGGATAAGTTAGGTACCACGCTAGGCAAGAAGATAACTATGTTGTACCGCCCTGATCTAGAAGAAGGCTCGAAGAAGATTTTGGACGAGGCGGAAAAAAGCGATGTTGCCTTGCTGGTCAGCGGGGATCCGCTCGTCGCAACGACCCATTCCTCACTAATAATAGATGCACGCAAGAGGGGCATCGATGTGAAAATAATTCATGCTTCATCAGTATTCTCAGCAGTCGCAGAATCCGGCCTGCAGATTTATAAATTCGGAAAGACAGCGACCGTGGCATACCCTGAAAAGAACTTCTTCCCCAAGACACCGTATGACGCTCTTGCCAAGAACCTCGAAGAAGGCTTGCACACCCTCCTTCTTCTGGACGTGAAAGCCGATGAAAGTCGATATATGAGCGTCGCAGAGGCGGTTAGCATAATGCTCCAGCTGGAAGAAAAGGAAGGCAAAGGCATATTCACAAACAATACGAAAATCGTGGGCATAGCGCGCCTCGGCGGCGACACTAAGATAAAATATGCTCTTGCAAAAGATTTTGGGAAAATCGATCTGGGCGGCCCGCCTCACGTGATGATTGTACCGGGTAAATTGCACTTTTCCGAAGAGGAATTTCTCAGCACCGTATGAGGAAAAGGGCTTGGAACCTAAGTCTCCTCTCTGGAAAGCATTTCTCCGAGGAAGACTATTTAGAAAGCATCACATCCACTTGAGAAAGCCCTTCTTTTCTAGCCACTCTATCTGTGGCTTGGAATATGTCATGATGAGGTCTCCGCGCTCATTCTCCTGGACGCTCCAGGGCTCTACAAGAACTATGTCCCCCTCACGAGTCCACATCCTTCGCCTCACTCGTCCGGGTATCCTGCATATTCGTATATGGCTGTCACTGCAGCGCACTTTGCTCCTGCGGTTGCCCAGCCTTTCCTCTATTACTCCCAAAAGCTGTCCTTGCCCGGGAGTCTTGACTCTTATAGGCCCGTCCGTCGGGGCCTGTCCTCTTTTTTGTTGCATTATTTCTATTTCCTCTTCTTCAAAGCCGTTAATCTTCGCGACGCCTAAATTGACCTTACAAGCTTAAAAGCTGCGGCTAGAGCCTTACCAGATAGTAGAAGCGATTTTGAGCCTTTCCGGCCTGCCGGTCGAAGCCTGCTTGCTTAAAGCTTTTCTTGACCTCGACTGCATCCCCAAAGCCCCTTACAACCTTTTCCGCGGCCTTCTTACTGCCCACATAAATATCATAGCCTCCCTGGACTCTTTTTACCTCGCCTACGAAAGACAGCCTGTCTTTGTATCCTTCGATTTCCTTGGTTATCTTCTCTATGGTGCTCTTTCCAACTCCCCCGCGCATCTGCAGGACGGCCTCAAAGTATCCTCCCGCCATCCTGCTGCAGTCCGGGCAGGCATTGTTCCTTATCACCACAAACGCAGTTTTTCTGACTTCTGAATCGCCTATAACCACACTCACGGTCGCCTCATATGCCCCCCGAGCTTCCTTAACCTCAAACTTCAGGACGCCTGCCTTATCTAATTTATTGATGTTACTCTTAAGGGATTTTTTCACAAAGGCAAGAATAGCATCTTCCGTACTTATATCGCGCAGCCATTTACCCGAGAGAAGGAAGGCATTGCAGTCCCGGCAGTGGGAGAGCTCCAGCTTCTCGGGAAGCTCGATTGTGAGGTTCTTCTTGAGGTAACACTCACCGCAGAACATGCCTACTTCGCTTTTCCTTCCGCACAAGGGGCAGACCATGGGATAGTTACTAACTCTGTTAAGAAAAGAGGAGGATTGCTGTCTTCAGTTTTGAGTCGTGGGTATTGTATGTAGTGCAAACAGATGTGAAGAAACAATTAATCGCATATTTCAAGGCTATATCCTACCTTCCTTATAGAGGGATTTGATGTAACCCAAACCGGCATTTGCTTTCCCCCCCCTCACCTCTTGCAGCACCCACCCGTAATTTTTCCCCTGGTATGCTACATGGTGGCGCACCAAAAGCGCAGCTTTTTCACCCGCACCCAGCTCACCATACTTCTTTCGAATTGCAGGGCGATTCTCCCGAGGCTCGGTAAGGTGATTGTTCATACGGCTCAAAAGTTCTTCTCGCTGAGCACGCGTCAGCTCGCCAGACTGCAGCGGATTCCCTCCCTGTGCAGCTTCCTTGGTACTTCGCCTTCCCCCCTCATATCTCCGAGCCTCTTCAGGCGTGGCTGGCCGGAATTCAGGCATGAAGAAGTCGGGCATTGGCCTTTTAACGGCTGGTCGCGGAGCATCAGTAGCCGGTTTTTGAGTATGGGTTTGCACAGGCATCCCATCTTTCTTCTTAGGCCCTTTTAGATACTTATCGCTCTTCTTCCAAGCCTTCGCCTGCTGGAACGCTGCTCTCTTCTCGGCCTTAGCTTTCTGCTTGCCTCTTCTGCCCATTCTGATTTATTATAAAAATCAAAGCACAAAAATCTTTCAAGACCCGCTCGGCAATGCTTAGCCAAGACTGAAAACCGTGTACTGAAGACAGCCCAGCTACCCTTAGCTACTGCGCGTACCTGTCCCTCATCCCGAGCCAGATGCCTGCAAGCATCACGACAAAGACGCCCGCATAAGCAACGTTCATGCTTCCCGCCATCACCCCACCAAGCATCATCAGGAAGCCTGCGAAGAGTGCGAAGAAGCCGCTCATCTTGCTGTAATCATAAGTCCTTTGCGCTGAAAGTATCACAAGCCCCGCCCCCAGAAGGAGCAAAAGCAGGCCGAACTCAAGGATGCCCATGTCGCCCACCGGCGTACTCAAGCCTGCCAGCGAGACAAAGAAGAGCCCTAGTATCATCACCAGCAGCCCTGTGAAAAAATAGCTTTGCCTGAGGAAGAGTTCCTTGAGAGTATGCTCTTCTGTGATGACTGCATAAAAAAATGCTATGCTCCCTATCCACACCATAACAATCCCGTATATCACGGGCTCGAAGGAATAGCTGGCAAGAAGATAGGCAAAAGAGAATATAGATGCCCCCACTGCAATGGCTATAATCGCAAGCGATAGTATGAGAACTTTTGACACTCCCCCGTCCATCGGGTTTACGCGTTTGCGGAAATCCATAAGGTAATAAAAGGCAGATTGCTTAAAAATCAATAGGGCCAGAGGACAATCTTATTTTCTCAGAGCATGAACACCTGAAGATGAGGTACCCCACTTATATGTATTACCGAATCAGAGTGTTCTGGGAAATTGTCACAATAAGCCTTTACAGCCCTTTCGCCGGCAAGGTTGGCTGTGATGCAGCAACCTAGAAATTCAATGAGCTCATCAGCCGGGATTTCCTTCTCAAGATAAAACTCCTCCTCCAACTCCAACCTAAGTTCGCCTTCGCTGAATGACTTGCCAAGCAGCTCGATGTCACAGGCCCCTACAACCAGCCCCTGCGGCGTATTATGCGCCTTTACCGCAATCAGACGCTTTTCAGTGGCTTCCATGCTCCGCATGCCTCGCATTTGAGTATCTTAACGCCTTCCATATTGCTGAAAACAGTGTCTGGCTTTCCGCACTGTGGGCATATAACATATTCTGTCGCGTATTTCTTAACAGAATCGCCTATCTTCTTGCCGAAGAGCTTCTTGTTGAATGTGAGGCGCTCGCCCGTCAGAGTAGCATAAGCTCCCAGATCTTTTGTAAGGAACTTCTGAAGGTGGGGCTCATCTCTTCTTAATTCTTTTGCCACCTGGGAGAAATTCTTCAGCAGGGTCTTATTGCCCTCAAAGAAGACGTCAACTTGCGGCATCTCAAAGCGACTCTCGCTCTTCGTTTTTTCCGGGAGCTGCGAGTATGCCCTGTCCAGCAGCGTGTCGTAATCCGAGAAATCCATCGGGCTAATTTGATAATGGGGTGATAAAAACCATTAGTTGTCTATTTTATAGCAAAACCGTAAATATCTCATGGAAAACCATGGCAGGAGGGCCACAATACTCGGTATTGTAGCAAACGCCTTTCTTTTCTCCATAAAGCTAACTGCCGGTCTTATGTCGGGCAGCCTTGCTCTCCTGTCAGATGCTGCAAACTCATTTTCAGATACGATTTACTCCGTTGCGATTTTCATAGCCGTTAGGATTTCAGGCAAGAAGGCTGACCGTGGCCACCCTTTCGGGCATCACAGAGCTGAGCCGGTAGTGGGTCTCTTAATTGCCATACTTGCAGGAATCCTCGGTTTTGAGATTATAAAAACCGGAGTCATCGGCATTATAGACCCCAGCCCAATGGCATTCACACTTTTCGGCGCTATAGTCTTGATAACGACAATGATTATAAAAGCAGCTATGTGGGTTTACTTCAAGCGCATCGCACTCAGGATAAACAGCCCGGCGATACATGCCGCCTCGATAGACAGCAGGAATGACATACTCCTTTCCTTCACGGCTCTTCTCGGCATATGCGGGCCCCTCATAGGCATGGCAAGCCTTGATTACTATGCCGGTATAGCTATAGGGTTATTCATTATCTGGTCCGGTTATGACATAGGCAAGAAAAACATAGACTACCTCATGGGCGCCTCACCTGATGAAGAAATACTGACTAAGATAAGGAAAAGAGCCCTTTCCATCAAAGGCGTCAGAGGGACGAACGATATACGCGCCCATTATGTCGGTAATTACTTGCATGCGGAGGTGCATGTGGAAATAAATAAGTCCCTGCATGCAGACAAAGCGCATGATATATGCAAGGCAGTCCAGCACATAGTCGAAGCGATGCCTCAGGTCGACAAGGCATTTGTCCACCTGGACCCGCGCTAGCGCGTATAGATGTTCCTGCAGGGGAAGGCTATCTCGATTTTCTCTTTGTCAAACTCTTTTTTCAGGGCCTTGATGAACTCGTCAATAAGCTCGTATTGCCTTTCCCAGCGCTTTATCTTGAACAGGACATTGAATTTGATATTCGAGTCGCCAAACTCCCTGAACCTTATAAACGGCTCCTCGCCATCAACCCCACTACCTGTTTTCTTTAAAAGCCGTTTGGCTACTTTGAGAGTTACCTTCTCTACCTTGTCCAAATCACTCCCGTATGCTACACCAACCGGCACTTTTATGAGCATGGGCTGCTTTGGTTGGCTGTAATTCATTATTGTTGATTCAGCCAGTTTGGAATTGGGTATGACTATTGTATTGTTGGTAAGGGTCTTCATCCAAACGCTTCTCCAGGTCATTTTCTCGACATAGCCTCTTTTCTCTGAATCAAGCTCTATGAAGTCGCCAAGCCTGGCCGTTTTGTCGGATGCCATGTACATGCCTGCAAAATAGTTAGTCAATGTGGGTTGCAAGGCCAATGCGATGGCTAGGCCACCTATACCCAGGCTTGCAAGAAGCGGTGTAATCTCTATCCCAAACTCATTTAGGAGTATTAGTATGGCAATTGCATAGATGAAAAGGGAAATAAGATTTTTCAGGCTATATAAAGCTGTTTTTTCAATCCTGAAATACTGCCTATCCTGGCTGGAATACCACAAGATTAGGGCGCTTATCACCTTTCTGGAGATATAGACCCCCATCAAGACAATTACCAGTACGAAATAATCCTTTAGGTTGCCCCAGAATGGTTCAAATACTCTAAGGGATGTGAGGGCATAATACAAGCCTATTGTAACTGCGATTAAATAGAGCGGCCCCTTCACCTCACTCGCCACATGGTCCCCAAAACCCGGCTTATCCTGTTTTTTTATCCTGGCTACATAGGTTTTGAAGATGAAAAATACGCTTTTTGCCCCCAGGAAAGCCATTGCCATTACCCATAGGGCATACGCTATGTCGCCATACGGCATCATTGATTCTGCAAACTGTTCAAACACCATGATAATTAAATGAATGTAACGATAAAAATCAGACAAACTCTCTCACCGAAAACTTTTTTTGCCTGCTCAAGCTTTTTAAACTCCAAACACAAATTAAGGCGCAAAACAAAATGGCTGTAAAAATCGAGCAGACACTAGATGATTGTATCGGATGTGGAGCGTGCGTAGCAGTATGCGACAACTGGGAGATGGGCTCTGACGGCAAGTCTCACCCAAAGCAGACGGAGTTAGACGAAGTGGGTTGCAACAAGGAAGCTGCCGACGTCTGTCCTGTGGGCTGCATCCACATCAAGCAGTAATCTAGGGGAAAACCTTTTACTTCCCTCTTTCTCATTTTTTTATACATATACCTAGAATTAACGCTAGGTGAATCATATGGCTTTGCGATATAGTCTCCCATGGGCGCTTGTCTGCGCGCTGGCTCTCCTGCAAACCGGAATGTCCTCTGTGCCATTCATTGACACTTGGGACATTTATGTGTCCCCTGAAGCACCTGACTCTACATTTTCAAACTATCAATTTTCCCAATCCGTCCTTCAGGGTATTTTCAACGGCCTTAGTTTTCGAATGGCATATGAACAAAGCCTTTCAGATTATTACTGCTCCGACGTATATCCCCCACATTGCTCTACTTCAGGCGATTCCGCCATACTCACAATTTATTCATGGTATCCTTATTGCCATGGTACTCCTGGGGATTGCTGCTATCCTAATCGGCTGGATTGTGACTCCATTATCGCTTCTACCTCCTCCGGTATTTCTATGGAACACTTAGCTCTTTGCATATCCAACAATTGCAGCACCCCCATCCCATGTGGAGATCTCGATTGTAGGTATGATGTGATATGTACTGCTGTTCTTAATGGTCCCTCCGAACACCGCTGTGATTCTGAAAAGGGCTTTTGCTATTGCGCGGGCGTCTGCGGCGATGGCTTTTGTGACTATTGGGAGGCTACCCGCCGGACATGCCCTGCAGACTGTGGCGAAATTGCATTGGACAGCGACAGCGACGGCCTTAGCGACTGGGATGAGATAAACATATACGGCACAGACCCTCTTAATCCTGACACCGACGCCGACGGGCTTTCAGACTGGCAAGAAATAATCCGGGGCACAAATCCCCTGAATCCTGACACCGATGAAGGGGGCCAGTGCGACGGCCCGAACGCGGTTCCAGGCGTATGCAGGGCAGGACCGGATCCCTGCCCAATGGATTCGAGCAATCTTTGTTACCACGGCATCCCATCCGGTGCTAATCCCAAAGGCTATGATACGGACGGAGACGGCGTTGACAATTATATGGATCCCTGCCCCCTAAATCCAGAAAATAACTGCCCCAGGGGCAATGACCCTGAGCTGGATCCGGCAATAGTCTATTGGGGGCTCCCACAGCAGTATCTTTCTGAAGCCTCGTGGGGCTCTCCATCAGGACTTAGCGATTGGGACGGTTATATTCTTGGAATCAACCCTTTTCCAAAGGACAGCAGCGGTAACGGCCTGCCTGACTACTGGGAGGCCCAATACGGGGTCAGCGACCCGGACGGCGACCCGGACGGCGACGGCCTTACAAACATACAGGAATATTATCTCGGCACAGACCCCCTTAATCCCGACACCCTGGGCAATGGCATACTAGACGGCGACGAAGGCTTGATTCCCGATGATGAAACCATAATACAGATTAGAATATTAGATATCCCTCCCAGCAGGGCATCCTCTAATGAGGGTATATATAAATTCAATTACGGGCAGACTATAGATCAAGTAGTCATTGAGGCGAAGTATGCTGATGGCAGGCCCTTGGTGAAACCCCTAGTATTTGGTGAGCTTGTAGTGAAGGGGGGGGATGAATCAGTATTCTTACCATTTACTAGTACGATATCCACAAACTTCGTAAGTGACGTCGGCTATGACCTTCTTGAGAAGAATAAGGAAGCGCCCTTCTTAGTCCTCAATATAATGGCAATCGACCCCTTTGGAAATTCTGCCAGGTATTCCACCCGCTTGTTTATATTG
Organism: uncultured archaeon; assembly: GCA_964391885.1. GTDB lineage: Archaea > Altiarchaeota > Altiarchaeia > JAFGQM01 > JAFGQM01 > CAYMNU01. The sequence continues at coordinate 38,666 of CAYMNU010000075.1, forward strand.
AATTCTGATGAGGAGAAATTCCGGATCATGGTTTCCAAACCCCAGGGCACCTATGCATATGGCCAGAAAGCCATGTTTGAGGTGATGACAGACGGCCTTCAAATGGATCGAATTCAGATGGAAGTCTTTGTCGAGGGCCCAGGTCAGCAATTCAGGCTTTTCAGACAGGGCGATAATTTCGTCGGTGAATACTCCATAAACACTGACGACCCCGATCCAATACTTTTCTATTTTTTAGTCTATGCGACCGGAACTACTCGGGAGGAGTCATACGATTCTGTCAGAAGGGTCGAAATACGCGTCAAGCCCTTATTGGAGATTGATTATCTGGAAGAAGAATCCGCAGGAAATAGATACGCATTCAGGGTAAACTACCCTAACGGAGATCCGCTTTTTGAAAAATCCCTTCGCTGTATTTTCAATGGCAACGAGACTATGGCCTTTAGACAACAAGGTTCAGTTTACTATGCAGATTTCCATTCCGTCGAAGGGGATATATTGGTTGAAATACTAGACCCTCATGGAAATATAGGGAAGACAAAAATATCTTATGAATCATTAAGAGTGGTATTGGACTTCGGTTCCACCTTTTCCTATGCATTGCTTTTGATTGCCTCAATTTTCTCATTATTCTTTACATATCGCTGGTTCATGGGGCGAAGAGACACCGAGCGCGAAATACTCATATCCCAAAAACAGCTCCTAAAGAGAAAAAGGGAATTAATGACCCTTATCAAGGATACTAAGGCACGCTACTATCAAAAGAAGATATCCGGTGAATATGCCTCAAGAAAGCTAGCCGACTTGGAAGGGGAAGTGCGGTTGATAGATGAAGAATTGCACAATGCCGGCCAAAGGAGATTCAGCAAATGGAAGTTCTAGAGGCAATAAGAAACAGGCGCAGCGTAAGGGGCTTCAAGGACGAGCAGGTCCCGCGCAAAATGATACGCGAGATATTAGATGCAGGCAGGCTCGCGCCTTCCGGCAGCAACAGCCAGCCGCTTGAGGTTTTCATTATTAGCTCAAAAAAGGCAAAGGATGATTTGCAATCAAAAGGCGCATTTGTACAGGAATTTGTCCACAAAGCCCCCACCCTACTCGCAATCTGCGGAGACCCCAAGGCCTATGAGACAGACGACCCTTCGCTCAGCGGGAAGGATAAAGAGCGATGTCTTAGGGATCTATCAATAGCTTCTGCATTCATGGTTTTAAGGGCCACAGACCTAGGTCTAGGCAGCATATGGGTTGCTCTTATCGATGCAGCAGTTATCAAAAAGGAAGTTGGCATTCCTGAGAGCTATATTCTACCTTACTGCTTATGCGTTGGATATCCCGACGAAGCCCCGCGCGAATTGGACAGGAAGACACCGGGCGAAACCCTTTTAGGCGAAATATAAACATTGGCTGATTACAAGATAGGGCATACCCCGGCTCGCAACCTTCGATGAAGTCGAAGGTGCGCACAACTTCATGAAATGAAGTTCGTGCTCAAGCCGGGGACTGTAAGATTCAGTCCTATTTTGTAATCCCACGATTTCATCGTGCGAGACTGGCAAAGTCTTTTCGACTTTGCCATGTAAGTTCATACCCCAATTCACAATCTTTGATTTCATCAAAGATGTGCGCAAGTTCACTGTAAGTGAACTTAGCGTTCAAGTTGAGGTATGTTGATTTTTCTAATTCAAACAGCATAATCTACGTTGGCAGCAGTCTAAAATAAAATGAAAGCATATGCAATCGCAGTTATTCTCGCTATCCTCCTTTTCATACTTCCTGTATCCTCAGAAGATGTAACTGTAGACTATATCGCTGCTATCCATCAGTATTTCAAGGCCCCTGGTGAATTAATCCCTGTTGGCGCAACGCTAGATGCAATAAACAGGGCATGGAACAATGGATTCAATCTTTCCGAGGCGTTTGACTATGCTGGCACGACGCTGTATTGCCCTGTCGAGTTCCCAATATCCTGCGAATCTTCTGATGGAAGTTACATGCTGACAAAACATTCCTGGAAAAGCGGATGCAGGGGCTATTCTAAGGATTGCTGCGAGCCCGAAGAGTTAAGCTGCAGGGTCATCATGATGGCAGACGACAGCGCCCTGCAATATGATATAGAATTTAGGGACAATAGAATATTATGCCTAGAAAATGATTGCGTGCCACAGGGCGGCTGCATAGCAGATGCAGAATGCAGTAGATTTATCACATGTCCTATGTTCCCCGGCGATGCGCCCACCGCAATGTGCGACACAGCTTTGGGCGTATGCTATTGCGGAGGCGGAAGCTGCGGCGACGGGATATGTACCTATTGGGAGGCTACCCGCCAGACATGCCCTACAGACTGCGGCGAAATGGGCCTGGACAGCGACGGGGACGGCTTGAGCGACTGGGACGAGGTAAACATATATGGCACAGACCCCTTTAATCCTGACAGCGACGGCGACGGTTGGAGCGACTGGCATGAGGTAATGATAGGCACAGACCCTTTGAATCCTGACACCGATGGGGGAGGCCAGTGCGACGGCCCGAACGCGGTTCCAGGTGTATGCAGGGCAGGACCCGACCCATGCCCCTTCGATTCAAGCAATACCTGCTATGCCGGCGTCGGCCCCGGGCAGAGCCCCCTACATGTTGACTTCGACGGCGATGGAACTGCAAACTACTTTGATACTTGCCCGACAGATCCTTTAAACAAATGTGAACCCGGAAATGACCCGGATATTTCTGTGGCTATTGGCGGGCTTCCGCAAGACTGGATTCGCACATATGGCGTAGTAGACCCTGACGCGGATTCAAGCAATAGTGGTCTCACCAATATGGAAGAATACTTGCATGGATTCAATCCACTCCTCGAAGACAGCAGCGGTAACGGCCTGCCTGACTACTGGGAGGCCCAATACGGGGTCAGCGACCCGGACGGCGACCCGGACGGCGACGGCCTTACAAACATACGGGAATATTATCTCGGCACAGACCCCCTTAATCCCGACACCCTGGGCAATGGCATACTAGACGGCGACGAGTATTTTGTTCCCACCGAGAACGCCACGATAATAGTAGAGCTTATAGCTATAGATCCTCAGGATTCCAATCCTGCTGACGGAATTTATATGCTCGAATACGGAGACACCTTGAAACGAATAGCGATAGAGGCGAAGTATTCCGACGGTGTTAGTTTAGTGAGGCCATTAGTACTTGGCCAGCTCTCAGTACAGCAAGACAACAAAAAGATTCTTTTGGATTTTGAGAGGGCTTCACCCACCGCATTCGTTTCCAAGCCGTATTATGATATTCTAAAGAAAAACGATGAAGGGCCCCATATAAGCATGGAGCTATCCGTAATCGATTTGTACAATGAAAAAAGAGGCGAACTCCACACAAGATTTTTTATACTGAACATCGATGACAAAGAATTTAGAATCGAAGTCAATTCACCGGCGGGCGAATACGCATACGGCCAAACACTAGAGTTTGATCTAAGCGTGCACGGGGCAAAAGACATTAGCTCGGTTCGAACTGAAGTCTTTGTAGAAGAGACAAATAGGTCATTCCTCCTTTCTCATGCCTTCGATTCCCTGAAGGGGGCCTACCAAATCAACGCCAATGACGCGAGCCCATTATTCTTTCTGGTCCATTCTTCCATAATGAAAGACGAACGATATGATTCCATAAGGCGCATAAGGGTAGACATATCCCCTATATTGAAAATAGAATACCTCGAAGGGCAGTCGACACCCGACTACCACAGTTTTGATATAACCTATCCAAACGGCGAAAAACATGCGGAAAAGCAATTATATGGGGCAGTAAATGGCGAACCGGTTTTGTTTTCAAAGAGCCCAATGGGTTTTTACGAAGCCGAATTCGACGCCATGCCCCAAGAAGACACCTTCATAGAGCTGAACGACAGCTTCGGCAACCTAGGCCGGACAAGGATAGCTTCTGGCGTCATAAGGATCGACATAGGCATTGGCGACTCTGTCTGGCTAATCCTTTTTGCCGTTATCGCCATAATCCCGGCCCTGGCAGCCTATCGCATTATCTGGGAACGAAAGAAGAAGAAGGGCATGAAAAAATCAGATGAAAAGAAACTGATTAAAAGAAAGTCCCGCCTCGAAGACCTTATCAAAGACACTAAAACAAGGTATTACAAGAAAACACTATCTCAGGAATACGCATCCCAAAAAATCGCAGAATATGAAGAGGAACTAAAGCTCATAGAGGATGATCTCGCCACGTTCTCTACTGTAACCAAGAAGCACACAAAGCACCACCAAGATTAGATTAATTACTCTAAATAATATTTAAGGCTAAAGGGTGATTAATATGCCCTTTGAAATATGCAAATGGAAATAGTGAAAGGCTGCCCGAAGTTTCTCAGGAACGGCCCCTGTGGCGGTTACAAAAAAGGTACATGCGAGGTTTATCCTGACAAGAAGTGCGTATTTGTCGCAGTTTGGGAGAAAAATCCAGAGGCGTTAAGGAGGGAAATATGAGCTTTATTGAAAAACTGGGGGGGACATTCGTCATCACGGCTGAGGTCGAGCCGAAGCCTGCAGTAAGTGACTCTTTTTTGAAAAAGGCGGAAGCGTTCAGGCCATACGCCGATGCAATCAACGTTATCGACTCTCCTCTGGGAGAGCCTCAGGTGTCCTCCCTCGCTGCGAGCCTACTCCTTAAACAACATGGATGTGAACCCATACTGCAAATGTGCGCCCGCGACAGGAACAGGACTGCGATAATCAACGACCTTCTCGGAGCAAAGCTGCTAGGCATAGAAAATGTGCTGGCTATAACAGGGGATTATCCAAATACATCCAAGCCGGTTTATGAGTATGATTCAGTCAGCCTGCTCAGGCTCATCAAGAAAGAGATGCCTGCGACGTACAAAGGCTTTTCCATGAATGGTGGCGCAGCCTATAATCCAATGGCTGAGCCGGAAGGCCCTGAACTGATAAAGCTGGAGAAGAAGCTAAAGTATGCAGATTTCATCCAGACTCAGATGGTCTTTGATTTCAAGCAGCTAGATAATAGTTTGTCCAGGAAGCACAAGAAGAAGATACTGGTCGGCATCCTCCCCCTACTTCCTAGCTATGCAGAATATTTCAACAAGAATATACCCGGAGTTGCAGTTTCCGAAAAAGTGGCGAAATCGATAAAGTCAAGCGATGATGGCGTCAAGCTCGCCAATGACATTGCATTACAGGCCAAAGCAGAAGGGTTTGCAGGCATACACCTCATGGTCTTCAAGCTGGAAGACAGGATAGGGGAAATCCTGAAGGGCGTTATATGATTTATACCACCTAGTATCTATTCTATTTCAGCAAGTCCCTGGCAAGCGCCAAAGCACCGTTATAGTCATAAAATCGAGGTTCTTCAAGTGCCTTTATAAGCATGCTGCGCTCAACTTGGTTCTTCAAGTCGCCTATCGCCGAGGATCCGAGCCTCTTTATGCCTCCAATTTCTTCTCCATCCATCCCCGGTTTCATATCCTCTATTCCATAGGGCTGTACTGCATTAACGTCCGCGGCTATTTCCGGCTTGATCTTGCCCAGCGATTCGGCATCGAGCAGCTGAGTGCCCAACGCGCCGGTGGAGAGTATGACATGGGCGTCTTTGCATGCATCACATCTTTCCTCGATAGTGCCTCCCTGAAGTCCGCGCAGCTTTCTTACATCATCCGAGAGCTTATGGGCGATTTTTTGTGCCTTATCCCCTCGTCTGGATGTGATAGTAACACTTGCTCCCAGATTCCTTAACAGCAAAGCCGATATCTGGCCTATGGGACCAGTGCCTGCCAGCACTGTCACGCTCTTTCCACGCAGGTTTCCTGAAATCTCCTCAATCTTCGCGACTGCGGCAGCAGCTGTCGTGCATGCTCCGTTGGGATCCCAGATTGCAGACATTTGCAAAGGGGGGCGCAACAATCTTTTCAGCTTCTGGAATACCCTTTCAGATTCTTCAAGGCCGCCGCCCACCATGATTACTGTATTCCTCCTGCCCTCCGGAGTCCTCGCGAAGACTACGTTGTGTATTATGCCTTCAACACTTTCTTCAGTAACCGATGCATACGGGATTACCGCGTCATAATCCGCATCCAGGGCTAAAAGCAGGTCGAAGGGATTGGCAATCTTGTCTGTGTCCAGATATAGAAGCGCCTTCTTCATTCCACATGCGTCCTGTACAAATCGGTGTCTTCTCCCAGAAGCGACAAAAAGTCTCTTGCAGACCTCTCGATGTCTTTGGACTGCGTTATGTAGCGACCTACAATGAGTATGTCCGCACCGTTTATGAGCGCCTGCTTCGCGGTCTTCGGTTTTATGCCGCCCGCCACAGCGAAGAGTATCTTATCGGATATGCTGGCTTTAATCTCTTTTATGAGCTTCCAGCGGCTATCCTCAGCTTGGTCTTCCTTGCCCATTCCCGCATCCACATTTCTGTGCAGTATAACTACATCCGGGTTCTCCTTAATACCGGTTAGAACGCCTTTTGGGTCTGCTACGTTCATCATGTCCACATAAGCGTAGATGCCAAGGCGGTGCGCTTCGTATATGACGCTTTCCACAGTTTCCTTGGCAGCAAGGCCTGAGACGACCACAGCGTCAGCGCCCTGGTTATAGGCTTGGTCCACTTCCACCTTGCCGACATCCAGAGTCTTTAAGTCCGCAATCAGGAAGCAGCTTCCCCTTGCCTCTTTGATTTCTTTAAGGCCTCTCACGCCCCATTCCTTGATGAAGGGGGTGCCCGCTTCCAAGATCACCATGTCGTTATGGGGTATCTCTTTAACCACTCTTTTTATGGTATCGATGCTCGTTATGTCCAGTGCAACCTGCAGGTAAGGGGGCCTCCATAATTTTTCCATCTTGACTCCGGCTATGGCGTGGGTTGCCCTGTCCTTTTCAAAGTTTATCTTCTTGAGGTCCGGGTATCCGGTTATGGCGCGCTTTATAGAAAGCTTTGTCGCAGAATAATTGTACCTGTAAATCCTCTCATAGTCCGAGGCTTCGGGATGTATGAATACAGATGCCAGGATTACATAGTCTTCGGCGTATTCTTCAGGGATTACTCCCTCCTGAAGCGAGTCTGCCACAGCCTTTGCGACTGCTGCCTGGGCCGGGCCGAAAATCTTCCCTGCATCATCCAGGTTCTTTACAGTGACTTTTGGTATTATGAGTGTCGCGGGCTTTGGTATGAGGTTTGGCCGTATCACGCCAAGAAGCGGAGTGTGGCCTTGTGAAAGCTGTGTCAGGCCGTTAAGGAAGGCATTGCCTACCGGGCCGTTCTTCTTTCCTACAATAAGGTCTATGTGCGCTACCTCGTTGCCTTCTCCTACCAATGCCTCACCTATCATAAAGTCGTCATCCATTTCTTCTCCGCTTAATTAAACCAAAAATTAAACTAAATTTTCTTTGCCAGCTTAACGGCAGTCTCGACACCCCGTTTGGCATAGTCGTCGATGCGCTGCACAGCCTGCGCATGCGTCTGCCCCGGGCCGCTCACCCCCAGGCCGACAGGTTTTCCGGATTCGATTGACAAATCCATGAGCTTTCTTGCAAGCTGGCTTGCGATGACATCATCATGGCTGGTATCTCCCTCTATTATGGCGCCAAGGGCGACAACAGCATCAACGCCTTTCCTTGCAAGTGACTTTTTTACCATGAAGGGTATGTCATAAGCTCCGGGTACTGCATCCACTTGTACTACCTTCGCCCCAAGCAGCTTTGCGTGCTCCTCAGCCCGCTTGAGCATCACGCCGGTGATGTCATAATTGAATTCAGAGACTACTATCGCAAGATTTGTCATTTTAGGAAACCCCTATATTTTGCTTATAGTGTAATTAAAATAAACTCCATATGGCCTACAGGAGGATTACACGACGCCCTTCAAAGAGTTGTCGGTTAACCAGATAATTAAGAGCCCTATGATTATAGATGCCACGCCGCTTATGGTCTGGCTTTCCGGAAAGAGGTACCTGTCCATCAAAAGCCACACGCCCCTCCATATGGAAACCACCGCTATAGCAAATATTATAGCATCCACCTCTGAGCGGCTGAACCCGAGCCTGAAATATTTTTTATTCATGGTTTTGCACCTATTCTATCCTGCCTGCGTTTTCTCTCCCCTGCCTGGCACCTGACGCGCGGCGCTTAGTTAACTCTTCCGGCTTTAAAACCATTTCCACGGCATTCCTCGCATGCTTGATTGCGCGGTTCTTGCAGATTTCTTTTAAGTCTTTCTCATCCCTGCCCTCATCCTCATGCACAAACACCTCGATTATGTGCTTATTCGCCATGAGCTGTGCCTGCATGATCCCAAGGCTTGCCTCATGGGCGCACTGCTTGTCGATGATTTCCTTGCCGGGCATTCCGAGGGCCAGGCAGATATCGCAGCCTTCTTCCAGCAGCTTCTTGCACTCCACAGCAAGGTCCTTGAAGCCCGGCACGGTCTTCTCAATGATTTGCACCTGCGGCCAGTTTTCCTGTATCTCTTCGCGGGCGAAGCGTGCCATGTCCACGCGGGCGAAGGTCGTGTCGACGATTCCGAGTTTCATATTAGAATAAGCACTATCTTTGATTTTTTACAAATAAAACCTTAATCCATTACTTTAATTGTAATTCAGTCTTACTTCTCGGATTCCTATGCATTCTGCATTGAAAACCAGATTGAGTTAATAGTTTTTCCTCCGGCTCTTTTCCTGATGCCGGGGGTACTCCAGGCAATGCAATATTCTCCCGAAACTTTTTTTCCTTTTAAAGTATAAAATACCCATGTCAAAGCCTGCCAAACCCAATATAAAGATAGTCCCATGGCACCATTCTTCATCAAGCATTTACCATAGGGACGTTTCCCGCATGATTTCCAGCATCCCAAAAAATAGGAGAGTGGTAATCGAAAACACGCCTGGCTATCTGGCAATGTGCAGAGAGGTCATGAGTGTGATACGCGGAGAGAAAGAAAGAGTCGGCAGCCTGCTGGGTGAAGGGACTCTCGACCCCTTCGAGCGTGGTACCTACGACGAAGTGAGAAAAGCATCCCGAGCAGACATAGAGCGGGGCAAGGCGAAACTACCCTGGCACTACATTGAAATACTCCACGAAGCCGGAAAAAGGGATATAGAAGTCCTTCCTGTCGAAAGGCTTTCTGAGAGCTATAGAATGGGCAAGGTCTATGAAAAAATAAGGCGGATTAATGAGTTTCGCGGGAATCCAATTCGCCATGGTGCTCTTTTGGAAGAGCACGAAGCCAACCTCAAACGGGAATCCGCGATTGCCGACACCATCCGGGCACTCGCAGCCCGGGGGGTGAAAAAGAATGTCGTAGCCATAGTTGGGCTAGGCCATGCCGAGAATCTGGAAAGCGAGCTTAGGGCGAGAGGACTGAATGCAAGCTTAGACTTTAGCGCGTTTAGATACCCCAAACGAATTTCCCAATCTATGGATTTAATCAGCCAGGGTAGGGCGCTTTTGTCCCAGGCACAGGCAGCGCATAAATCTGGAGACAAGGAATCATCGGAAAGGCTCCAAGAGAGGGCAACTCTATTATTTAGGGCAGGCCGTGAAGCTATAGACGGACGAGTAAGCAGGGAAAATGCCTCTGCCCGGCGGAGAATAGTAAAGGAGCTCAAGAAAAATCAAGAGAGCAGGACTAAAAGAAAACAGGCTAAGCCAAGAAGGAAATAATCACCGGTTTAGGTGCCCCATCTTCTTCTTTTTAGTCTCTAGATACTTCTCATTATGTTTGTTGCTTGGTAGGCAGATAGGCTCCCTCCTGACTGCCCTGAGTCCATATCCTCCCAATCCAATAATCTTCCTAGGATTGTTCGTCATAAGCCTTATCGACGCAAGTCCCAAGTCGCGCAGTATCTGCGCACCTGCTCCATAATCCCTTAAATCATCTTCATATCCGAGTGCATGGTTTGCCTCGACTGTGTCCATACCCTTGTCTTGAAGGGCATAAGCCTTTATCTTTTCACCCAGTCCGATGCCCCTTCCCTCCTGGCGCATGTAAAGCAGAACTCCACATTCCTCTTCTTCTATCCTCCTGAGAGCCTCTGCCAGTTGCCCCCCACAGTCACAGCGCAGAGAGCCTAAAATATCACCAGTCAAACATTCCGAGTGAACCCTAACCAGCACATTTTCCTTTCCTTGCACTTCACCCTTCACCAATGCCACGTGCTCCATTCCGTCGGCGTGCGATTTGTATGCGATTATCTTGAAATTTCCATATCTTGAGGGGAGCTCCGCCTCCCCAATTCTCTCTACAAGAGGCTCTTTCTCAGCGCCTATATACGTTTTGTCGTGCTTCAGCCTGTATTTTATCAAGTCTTCTATGGATACTATCCTCAAATTGTGCTTTTTTGCAAATATTTCCAGCTGTGGCAGCCTTGCCATAGTCCCGTCGTCATTCATTATCTCGCATATGAGGCCTGCGGGAGCAAGCCCGGCTAGCCTTGCTAAGTCGACACTGGCTTCGGTATGGCCTGCCCTCGTCAGAACGCCGCCTTCTCTCGCACGCAGCGGGAAGATGTGCCCGGGCCTGCAAAAGTCGCCGGGCTTTGCGTTAGGGTCTAGGAATTTTCTAACAGTCACGGCCCTATCATGGGCAGAGATGCCTGTCGTGGTCCCATCCTTGGCATCTATCGAGACTGTGAAAGCAGTCCCCTTCTTGTCTGTATTCTTTTTGACCATGGGTTCTATATTAAGCTCCCTCATCCTTGTGCCGGTGGCTGCAAGGCAGATTAAGCCGCGCCCCTCCTTAGCCATGAAATTTACTGCTTCAGGTCCGACTTTGGCAGCAACTATCACAAGGTCGCCCTCATTTTCCCTATTCTCGTCGTCGACGACTATGACGAATTTACCCTCCCTGATATCTTCAATAGCGTTTTCTATAGTATCCATATTGCCTATTCCATCCAACATGTTCCTTACTTGGTATATCCAATCAGCAAGAAATCCTCGCCCAGCTGTTTCATCTCCACCCTCTCCAACCTGAGCGCATCCTTTATAGTGCTTACCCCTCTCCCCTTTATAGAAGCGCCAGCACCGCCTATGACCGTCGGCGCGATGAAGAGCATGACTTTGTCGACTATCCCTTCGTCAAAGGCCGAGCCAAGAAGATCCCCGCCACCCTCTATCATTATAGATGTTATTTCTTCCCCCCCTAGCTCCCTTATGAGCTTCTTAAGGCTTATCCTCCCATTTTTAGAATGGGACATCCTTACATCAATGCCCCTAGCTTTCATTGCGTTGGCCTTGCCCAGTGGAGCCTGGTCGGTAGTGATTATTATGGTGTCCGCATCCTCACTTAAAATACGCGCAGTTGAAGGAGTCCTCAGCTTCGGGTCTATTATTATCCGTATGGGGTTATTAGCTCCCGGCAGCCTCGCAGTCAATTCTGGGTCGTCTGCTATCACCGTCCCAACGCCCACCATGACAGCGTCCACCTGCGAGCGCAGCTCATGCACAGCTCTTCTTGCTTCTTCGCCGGTAATCCACTTCGAGCTGCCGTCTGCAGCCGACATCTTGCCGTCTGCCGAGAGCGCAGCCTTTGCTATGACGAATGGTTCTCCAGTGCTTATGTACTTGTCATACATCTCGTTCATCTTTTGCGATTCTGATTCTAAGATCCCTAAATTAGTTTCTATACCCGCTCTGCATAGCATAGCAAGCCCCTTTCCCGAGACTTTTGGATTTGGGTCCTCGCGCGCAACCACCACCCTTCCGAGACCCTCTTCAACTATCCTGTCCGCGCATGGTGGCGTCCTGCCGCGATGCGCACAAGGCTCGAGTGTGACATACATAGTCGCGCCGGATATGTTCTCTCCATGCTCCTTTGCGTCCTCGATAGCGGCTATCTCGGCGTGCATGCAGCCAGCTTTCTCATGAAAACCCCTTCCAATTATTTTACCGTTCTTCACTATTAAACAGCCTACTGCAGGGTTGGGCGCGGTCCTTCCTAAGCCCCTTCTCGCTAATTCCAGCGCTTCGCGCATATAGTCTTCGTCAGAAAGCATTGCTTATATTCCGGCGTTGAACTCAAAAACACCCTGTTTTTCTTTTTTGTTTCTAGAAAGAAGCGTGGAGAAACTGCTTCTTGTTACCGGAAGACTCGCCGAGAACGAGGTGCGCGCAGCGGCAAAGAGGATAGGGGCAGACTTTCTTGTACTCCCTGTCAGCGTAGCCCAGTTTATGAGCACAAGGCTTGCAGCAGGAGAAATTAAGCGCCTTAAAATCAATTATGATAAAATAATACTTCCCGGCCTTGTGCGCTTTGACGCCTCCGAGCTTGAAAAAGAAATAGGCATCCCCTGCTTCAAAGGCCCGAAACAGCTGTCGGACCTCCCCGGGTTGTTTAACAAAGGCACTCTATTCTCTGGGAATAACCAACCAGACAAAGACGGCAAGGCAGAGCTTGCTCGCTCTTTATCGGCGGCGGAGAAGAAAAAAGCTGTTTTCAGCATAGGCAAGCTTAAGATAGGTCCCGCTCATCCCCCGCGCATAATCGCTGAGATAGTCGATGCCCCTCCATTGAGCGACAAGGCTGTTCTGGAGAGGACAGAGTATTACCTAAAGAGCGGGGCAGACATTATCGATGTCGGCGCCATAGCAGGTGAAGACAATTCCCAAAGGCTTGCTGAGATAGTACACATGCTCAAAAAGAGCGTGGATGCGCCCATATCCATCGATTCATTAAACCCTGCGGAAATCAATGCATGCATCGATGCCGGGGTGGATCTTGTCCTTAGCCTCTGCGCCAGTAACCTTTCCGCTGTCAAAAATTCGGACGACACAACCTATGTTTTTATACCCGACGAGGAAAGCGCGTTGGATGGAATTATTGAAAAGGCACAGGCCATGGGATTCAAAAAATTAATTGCAGACCCCATATTACATCCTCCATTCAGAATCGCGGAATCGCTCTGTGATTATACTTTATTTAGGAAATCCGGCGACCTGCCCCTGCTCATGGGCGCAAGCAATGTGGTGGAGCTAATGGACATGGATTCCATAGGCATAAACGGCCTGCTTGCTGCCCTTGCCACTGAGCTCGCTGTCTCCCTAGTCCTCATAACAGAAAACAGCGAGAAGACGAGGGGCTCGGTAAGAGAAATGCGCAGGGCTCTTGACATGTGCTTCCTGGCCAAAGAGAAGGGTGCACTGCCCAAGGACTTGGCAATAAACCTGCTCCTTGCAAAGGCGAAAAACAAGGGAGACCCCTTTGAGCTTCCGGATATTGAGGTCATATCCGCCGAGCCGAAAGGCGATTTCATCCCAGACCCTGAGGGCCACTTTAGGATATCTGTAGATTTCGATAAGAATATGATAGTAGCGGTGCACTACAAGGGCAAGTGCAGGCATCTCATCCAGGGCGAAAGCGCGGAATCCGTCTCAAAATCGATAATCGAGAAAGGTATTATCTCGCGCATGGACCATGCTGCATATTTAGGGCGGGAGCTGCAGAAGGCAGAAGAGTGCTTAAGGCTGAAGAAGGGATATTTTCAAGACGAATGCTTCAAGGGCTTGTGAACCAAGGACTTTTCGATTATCATTATCGCCAAGAAAATCGACAGTATCAAAATGAGCATCGCACTGGCGTTTGTTTCTTGCACGCTCAGCACGCCCATATTACCAAGTCCTAAGATGAGGATTAAAGCCGTGGCGACTGATATTATATATAAAAGCTCAAGAAGCTTCTTGTGCCCGTGGGGCATCTCAAAATGGAGCGGGTCGGGAATGCTGCTAAACAGTTCCTTAATCGCATGGTTGAAATTCCCTTCAGATTTTTTCTCCATCATTCTCGCGTAATTTCGCAAACTCTGCCATCAATTTCCTTGTCATATCGCCCGGCTTGCCGCTGCCTAAGGTATTATCATCCACTCGTATTATCGGTATTATCTCGGCTGCAGTTCCGGTCATGAAAGCCTCGTCCGCGCTCAGGACATCTTCCAGCTCCAGGTCGGCTTCCTCTGACTTGATGTCCAGTTCTTTGGCCATGTCCAAAACCGCGCCGCGCGTTATTCCCACAAGCGCGCCGTAGCCGACCTTCGGTGTCAAAAGCTTGCCGTTTTTTACTATGAATATGTTGTCGCCAGACCCCTCGCAGACTTTCCCCCTCGAGTCCATCATCAGGGCCTCATCGTATCCTGCATCTATCGCTTCGACGTTGGCCAGGATGTTATTGACATAGTTGAGTGTCTTGGCCCTAGTGTCCAGCGCCTCGGGAGCTATCCTGACTGTTTTGACAGTCTTGACTTTTATTCCCTTCTCATACAAGTCGCCGTAGAGTGGCGCGAAGTTCTGGGATATGCATATTACCGTTGGCATCGGACACTTCCTTGGGTTCAATCCGAGGTCCCCGTAGCCTCGTGTAACTATTAGTCTAGTGTATGCGTCTGTAAGACTATTCTTCCTCAGGCTTTCGACGACTATCTCCGACATCTCTTCAGGGGATGCGGGTATATTCAGGCCAATGATCCTGGCGCTTTCGTAAAGGCGGTCTATATGCTCTTTAAGCCTGAACACATTGCCGCTGTAACAGCGTATCCCCTCAAAGACCCCGTCCCCATAGAGTAAACCATGGTCGTAAACTGAAATCTTCGCATCACCCTTTGGATACCATTTGCCGTCTATGTAAATGAGTGGTTCTGCCATTGCGGTATATTTCGGATTCGGGTTAGAAAAATAAAAGAGAGTATTGGCCTATCCCTTAATACACACCATCGGCTTCAGGAGCGCGACCTTCTTGGCGATGCCCGAATAATGCATGACATCCACGACCTCGTTTACGTCCTTGTAGGCCCCGGGAGCCTCTTCTGCCACGCCTGCGATGCTGTGGCCTTTCACTACTATGCCCTTCTTAGCAAGCTCATCCACAAGCTGCCCGCCCTGCCACTTACCCTTGGCCTGCTGGCGCGACATGTTCCTCCCCGCCCCGTGGCAGGAGCTCCCAAAGGTCTCATCCATTCCTTCTTGGGTGCCGTGAAGTATGTAAGAGCAGGTCCCCATGGTTCCACCGATGAGCACCGGCTGGCCCACTTCCCTATACGCTTTCGGGACCTCTTCCCTCCCAGGCCCGAAGGCGCGCGTGGCCCCTTTTCGCATGACGAGCAGCTGTTTTTCCCTGCCGTCATCCATGTGCTTTTCCAGTTTCGCAGTATTGTGGCCTACGTCATAAAGCATCTTCAGGCTTTCTTCGGGGACGCCCATAGCCTTGTTGAACGCTCTTCGCGTGAGATGGGCAATCGCCTGGCGGTTCGCGAAAGCCGCATTGATTCCGCAGTTGACTGCTGAAAAGTATTTTTTGCCTTCCTCGCTTCCTATAGGCGCGCAGACCAGCTCCTTTTCCCTTATCGGTATTTTGTACTTTTTGCTTGCCGCATCGAGTGTCTTCAGGTAGTCGGTCCCTATCTGGTGCCCTAGTGCGCGGGAGCCGCAATGTATTGAGACGAGAACCTGGCCTTCACTTAGGCCGTAAGCACTTGCAGCCGCACCGTCAAAGATTTTTTCGACATATTGCACTTCTAAATAATGGTTCCCGCTGCCCAGGGTCCCCACCTGCTTGAACTGCCTCTGCTTGGCTTGGCGGGAAACGTTTTCCGGAACTGCGCCGTTTACTTTTCCTCTTTCTTCTGTGAACTCCAGGTCTTCTTTGTAACCGTAGCCGTGCTCTATAGTATACTCTGCACCATTCACAAGGACTTCGTCTATTTCATCCACCGAAAGCCTGATGTCGCCCGTGGAGCCGAGACCCGCCGGGACTGTGTCGAATAGCGCGTCTGCGAGCTCTTTTTTCTTCTTTTCGATTTCTTCGCGCATGAGGCCTGTCTTGAGAGTCCTGACGCCGCAGTTTATATCATAGCCTACTCCCGCCACGCTTATGACGCCCTCGTTTAAATCGAATGCCCCTACACCACCTATGCAGTTGGAAACAACGAAATTATTTGCTATAAAATTATGGTCTTTATGAAGTACTGTGAAATCATAAACATCACCATCATATGGGACCTCTTTTAATTCCGTTATTTCATCCCAGACTACTCCGCCCCTCCCCAAACCTTTTGTACACCTTTTCATATGCTCTGAGAAACGCGGGAATGAAGGCGATACGTTTGGCATTACTGCCTTCTTTTTCTTGAGTTTGAAACATACGCTTGAAATGAATCGTTCAGTCATTACGTCATTTGAGAGCCTTTCCCCTATTTTTCTATAACTCAATCCGCGTTTGAGCAATGCGGGTATTAAGACTTTAACAGCATAACTCTTTTCTTCCAGAATTCTTTGCTTGTATTTCAGATACTGTATGGAAACATTAGCTTCAAAACTCCTTTTGCTATTGTACTCAAATCCGATTTTGGACCACAAATTAATCAGGCTTTCAATCTTTGATGAAAAAACCAGCTCCAGATGCCACGAAATCTCACCCTTTGTATTAACATGCTTTCTTCTTTTGGTTATATCGCTTCTTGTCTCAACCCCAAATTCCTTAAGCATTTTTGATAGGTCTTTTAGGAACTTCTTGCCGTTTTGAATCAAATCCCCGGATTTGTTCATCGGAAAAACAGGACAATTGAACATAGTCTCTTTCCCCTTCCTCGGGTGAGGCCTTCTCAGCTCAGCTCCAAAAAGACTTGCAAGGAAAAGCCTTTTTTGCCACAGCGGCGCCTTCATGATCCATCCAGGGACATCATAGACCTGGAAAACTTTCCTCCCCATAGGCTGCCCCAATGTTTTCAGAAGAACCATCAAGCTCGTGGCATTGACAACGAACTCTGAACTGTCGCTCTTTCTTTTGTGTAATGGGGACGGAACGTACCCAATCGCTTTTATATCCTGCCTTATTTTTTCCAAATCCTCGCCTTTTCCAGAAAACTGGATAACACCATCCCCCCTCTTCCCGATAAAATTCATTGTCCCATCTCCGAACACAAACCCCATGATTTTTATTATGTATGGAAGTTTTGGATGGTCGTATGATAATTTCAGAAGCCCCCTTTTCTTCAATGCATGAAGATTCTGGTCAAATCCTACCTCGCCGGGAACTCTCCCCAATTTCAGTAGTGTTTTTTTGATATCCTTTTCAGAAACTATGACTGTTTTAAGCGGTTTCTCATAAGGCACACCCTCAAAGGGAAGGACGGCCACTTCCTTCCCAATACAGAGTTTTTCCATATCGACCATCCCGTTTTTTGTAAAAAACGGGTGGTCCGCAGTTGCCATTATCCCCTTCCCGCTCTTAGTCATAAGCCTGAATACCTTGTTCCCGGCTTTAATCTTGAGAAATTTGCTGATTTTCGTTTCGGTTACTTCGATTGCCGTCTTGTCCAAAGTCTTTAGCTTCTCCCCTTTCCATACATTTTTATAATCTTTTATCGGGAGGAAATATCCAAAACCGGAAAGTACCTCTGTATCGGGATGACAGCAAAACCCATATCCCGGGTGGACGTCGCTCATAGCCAGCGAGGCTTTTTGTATGCCAGGCAAACAAGCGACATTTTCTATTTGTTTTAGCGCGTTCCACTCCTTGCCTGCAGCTACATCGTCCGTCAGGTGTTTGATGATTTTCTCGTCGCCGTAGATTCGCCCCGGGACCAGCATATCGCCTTTTTTGGGAATCTCCCAGCGGTATTTGTCCAGTTTCCTAATCTTGATACCCATCACTTCACCTTCGTGTAAACCAAAAGCCTAAGCCCCTCATGCCAGGGGGTGCTCTCCAATGGCTCATGCTCTTTAAGCACTTTCAAAAGCTTTCTATCCGGTAACCTGTGCTCAGTCTTTACAAGCCTAAACTCCCCCCCACCAAGGTTCTCTGGAACCTGACCTATTTTTGGATGGGGTGCCAAGACTACGAATTTGCCTCCCCTTGAAAGGAGTTTAGCGGCTGCATTTGTGCTCATATTCACATCCTTTATTGTCGGCATCAAGCTGTAGTAATGGGTGAACCTCCCATGTAGCATTTCCGGTCTCAATGCATCCGGCACGCCTCCCCCATAATCCATATGCGCGCCATCTACCCCATGCTTCCGTGCTTCATTTATGACTTCTTGATTGCTGTCGACTCCTAAATAGCTCCCAAAAGGCTTCCTTCCCTGGCGCTCCCTGGCCCGTCTGTAAAGCATACCCGCCCCACAGCCTTCATCGAACACATGAGAATTCGAATCAGCTCCGGAAGCCTCCAATACCCAGTCATATATTTGTGCCATATGCCTCGACGGGGCGACCTCTCTTGCAAAGTGGACAGGACCTTTGGGTCTCTTTCTTACAGTACTTTTAATCCTCCGCAGGAATCTCCCGACCATTTTTATATGTCCAGCACGCACTGAATGTGATGCTCTCCAAACACTTGCTTGTACTTCAAGCCCGAGTAAGTGGCAGCCTTGACCTCGGTCTTGAAGTTCTGCTCGGGCTTCATTTCATCACCATAAGCCTCACCCTTTAATGTGAAAGTCTCACCCTCACTGATATTGACTTTGAACTTGGAAAAGACCATGCCCTTAATGTCCTTCTGTGCGAGCAGAGAATTCAGCCACTCGATGAAAAGAGTATCTAAAGCATCGGCCCCGACATTGACTTCAACCTTCTTCCTCGGCTCGACCTTCTCGACATCCACCATAACCCCGAATATGGCTTTCGCTCCCTCTTCAAAGGCCTGCTCGCGAGTATTGCCCATGGCTAATATACCTATATCGGCTTCGTGATCGAGATATTGATATGACATGAGAGAATTAGAACATTTGAAGTTAAAATCTCAAAAGCCTAAACATATCCTGTCGCCTTCCTCTCTTCAGAAAGCAGATGGCTGCTTGAATGGTCTTTCGACTTACCTTTCCAGACGCTTCCGTAGCGGTCGACAAGCTGCTGCTCAACGCTTCTGCTGTTTTTCACAGCTTCCCTGACGTGCTTTGCTTCTATGAGCGCTGCGCCCTCTACATGGCAAAGGTCTCCGGCAAGCCTGATGACCCCTCCCAAGTCCCTTAGCCTTAGCGTAAGCGAATCCTTGGCACCATCGATTTCCAAGGCCCTCTTCTCGGCCTCTTTTATTATCTCCTCGACCGCAGCCTTAGTCCCATGCGCTATCTTCTGGTCTATGAGGACCTCCTGCGAGAAAAACTGGGCGATACGCTCTACATTGTTTCTGTTCTTTGGCATATGTGTCTCTAAGAGCAGCTCGTAGCCGGAACCGACAATCCTAGACCTCAGCGGCGGCAGTATGCCTTCTATCTCATTAATGTTGCAGGCGCCTACGAATATGAAGTCGCAGGGGACTCGATTGACCTTAACGGCGGCGCCAGAAGAACTTGCGTTCATGCCGCTGATTGGAAAATGCTTCTCCTGCATGGCTGTCAGTATGTGATGCTGCAGCCGCTCTAACTGTGGTAGCTCATCTACGAATAACACGCCTTCATGCGCTTCGTGGATGGCCCCCGGTACTACTCTTTGGTATGGCTGGAGCCCTCCGGCTTCCTGCATGCCTCCCCAGGGGTCGTGCTTCACATCACCCAAAAGCTCAGTCTCTGAAGCCCCGGTTGCCTGGACAAAAGTATTTCTCTTCAGAGGCACGAGAACGCGGGTTCTCTTAAGCTTCTCCAGCTCATTGAGGTGCTTGAAGGCATCATTGTCTATTATCTTGACCTTTCCGTCTATGTTTTGGTAGACGAGGATTTCCTCCTTGCCTTTTTTATCGGTTCTGCTTACCTGTACTTCCTCTTCAGGATACTCGTACATCTCTACGTTGAACACCTGCGAAAGAAGATCGGAGAATGGTGAGCTTCTGACTTTGCTGTCGTACTTCCAGTCCCCGCAATGCGGGCAGGAATCTTCTTCGCTGCTACTAGTCTTTTTACACTTCGAGCACCTGAAGCCCAGCCTCTCAGCTATGTCAGGCGGTATCTCATCAGGCTCAACAATCTTCCCTTCTGCCTTCTTTTCCAGGCTTTTGTGCCTCTTCAGCTCCTCGGCACCCCTGGTAAGGACGAAAGGCCTTTCTGGCGTCTGGGGATTATGCGCGATGACGATTTCCTGGTTTGGCTTGGGTATGTGATATGCAAGAGACTTCGCGAGCATGCTTTTTCCAACGCCAGGGGGCCCGACCAGCAGCATGTGCCGCTTCTGGCGGGCTGCTATCTTGGCTATGCTTATCGCCTTTTCCTGGCCTATTATCATGTCCAGAGGGTCCCGCGGAAGGGGAATCTGGGAAGTGTCGTCGAAGTCCATCCCTAAATACTTAGAAGGAAGATTACTATAAAGGCAAACTAAAACGGCACTAGGACGCATTTTTATAAGACTATCCCTTAAAATAATTATAAGATGTACCCGCAAGACCCGAACCAGAACCAACAACCGCAGCAATACCAGCAGCCACCGCAGCCTGCGCAGCCTTATTATCCTCCCCAACCCCCTCAAAACCCTCCCCAGGCTCCTCCCCAATATCCTCAAGCGCCACCGCATTATCCTCCTCAGTATCCACAGGCCCCAAAAAAGAGCTATACCAGCTTGATAATAGGAATAGCCGCTGTCGCAATCATAGCAGTTCTACTGCTATTACTTCTCCCCCCAATGCTTCAGGGCGCTACCGAAGCCCCGCAGCTTGAAACAGGCTGCGAGAAAGGTGTTTATGACGAAGCCTCAGGCAAGTGCCTTTACGAGCCCGAAGTTGACATCGCCTGCGCAGACGGCAGCTATAACAGGGTTACCGGCAAATGCGAGGTCGAGCCGAACACAGACATAGTATGCCTGCGCGGGACTTATGACTCAAGCATAAAAAACTGCATCTATTACCCGCAGGTGGAAAACGTCTGCGAGGAAGGCGTCTATAACTCTATTCAGGGTTTCTGCGAGCTGGCTGCGGAACTAGTGCCCTCGTGCGAAAAAGGCTCATACGATTCATCCAAGGACAAATGCGTATATACTCCCGAGACCTCTGCTCTGTGCAGCGTAGGTAGCTACGATGCTGGCAAAGACAAGTGCGTGACCAATCCGCAGAAGATTTATGTCTGCGATACGGGAGTGCTCGCTTATGAGGGTGGTGTGGCAGTCTGCAAGACTGCTGCCCCCGAGAGCCCGAGCCCATCTACTCCCGGAACTGACCCCGGAGAGTCCGAGCCGGCACCGGTTGATGATGATCCGCCCGAACCAGATGAAGGCAGAGAGCCCTGGACCTTAGAAACCGAGGACTTCACGCTTGGGATACAGAGGATAACCCTGAACGACGATAAGGATAACGTAGACGAGGTCGAGCTGCTTTTTGAGAAGAGCAGCAGCCCGGAAATGCACATAGCCCTCGAAATCTGGAGGGGTGAGACCAAATACTCATCATACGTCCTTGCTGCGGGTAACTACCCCCCTGTGTATATAAGAATCGGCCGCGAGCACGAGACTACGTCCCTGGCATCCAACTACTTTAAACTATCTACTCCCGTTGAAGACAACAACTGCATGGACCAGTTAACCGGATGTTCCGTATATAAGGTTAAAAGTATACTCGATGTCATGATTCCCGGTGGAAAATACGGCCACACTGGCGTTGCCTGCAAAAACTATAATCGCGATAATTTTTTGATAAAAAATAACAACAAGTATTGTGGTCCTGTGGCACTGGAACAAATAGATTATATATCCAATGACTGTGCCTCCCTCTGGAGGCCCTGTAGCATCCCCCCCGGGGATTATGAGCTAAGAGTAAGGCTATATGAATATGTCAAGAGCGAGCATAATGTCCTCGGAGTCGTCAGGAAGGTGTTCCAGCTCGGCCCTGACGCCCCAAAGATACAATGATGGACGAAGAAACTACATCCAAGGTTCGCGATGCAATCCAGAAGGCAAAGAGCCAGGGCAGGACCGACGAGGAGATCAAGCAGTTCATGTTGGATGCAGGATATTCCGGCGCAGAGATAGCCCCCTTCTTTTCAGCTTCGCCAATAAGTAGCCCCGTTCCCACACCCTCCACCAACCTCCCTGCACAAGGCGTCTGTTGTCCAAACTGCGGAGCTAGCAACAGTCCAGGGGCAAGGTTCTGTGCGGCCTGCGGAAACAATTTTACGGAACCTATCCCTCCTCAGCCAACTCAGCAGCCACCCCAACAAACACCCCCCCAGCCAATTCAGCAAGCTCCCACGTCTCCGCCCCCCACCACACCTCCATCTTATCCCTCCCAAACCCCTGTGCCTGCATATACCCCCGCCCCAAAACCTTCTTACACTGCAGCCTCTGGAAGCAGTTCAGGCAAAAAGAAGATAATAATCATGGCGATAGTAATAGCGGTTATTGCAGTATCTGCATATGTAATTTTCATGATGTTCGACCCAGCTAGTTCTGCAAGGGCCGAATGCGAGGCTGAGCTTAAACAGGACATCATGGGCCGATACGGCGTGACTGAAGCGGAGTTAATGGCTGCAGAGCGATACGCTGATATGTTATATAACGACGACGCAATCTATCGCTGCATGAGGGAAAAGGCGGTCGAGAAACGCAATGCGGCTATCTGCAACAGTATTCCTCTTATAATGGGCTCCAGCCACAGGGAGCGATGCTTCCAAGATGTAGTCACAAAGAATTATGATTCCAGTGCATGCCAATACCTCTCAGCTGATGATAGGAATAAATGTTACAGCTTCATAGCCTGCAACACCGGGCAGTATAACCTATGCGATAACATACCCGACCCAAGTGACAGGGATCGCTGCAAAAGCTCGACGCGATACTGCTCAAGCTCATTCTATATTTGAAAGGATTCTCTACTTGGATTGGTATGAATTAGTCAACACCACTTCCGTTATATCTTTTTATTCAGGTGCCCAGTGTTCACCAGACCCTGACAAATACCACTATAATAAAAAGATTTGAGCGGCATAATCCGCTCATATTAAAAAAAGAAAAAACCAAGGGGCTCTCACCCCTTTAGAACTTCGTGACAATCACCTTGTCCTTAGGCGGCTTCAGATTGCCTGCAGTCGTGATGCCCACGACGTACTTGCAGCCCTTCGCCAGCTCAAGCAGCTCATTAGTCACGATATCATCGATGACGATTGCAGTAGCTTTTTTCAGCTCCTTTGCTTTCTTCAGGCTGACAATATCCACCTTCGCCAGCTCCTCGAACTTGTCGTCAAGAATCAGGGCCTGGTTTTTTATCGTTCCCAGCTTTTCAAGCAGCTTGTCTCCTTCTGAAGACCTTACTGGCTCTTCATGCCTTGGGGTTCTGCTTGGCCTATCCCTGGACTCGCGCCTCTCGCGGGGCTCTCTCCTGTCTCTGGAATCCCTTCCAGAATCTCGTCTTTCACTGCGTTCCGGCCTGCTGTCACGCCTATCGCTCCGCTCAGGCCTGCTTTCGCGCCTGTCGCTGCTGCGCCCCCTGCTGGGCGGCTGCTCACGGCTTCTTCTAGGCTCTTTGCCTTTCTCGTCCTTAGCAGAATCATCATCTATCTCTTTTAATACTTCCTCAGCGTCCTTCTTTCTCCTCAGGGACATGATGATCTCCTTCCGTGCCAGGCCTTCAACTTCCCTTCCTGTAGGCGCCTTGGATACATGGTCCACCTTTACGCCCGCATTCTTCAAAGACTTCAGGATGAGGTCTCCTCCCCTGTCGCCGTCCACAAAGACAGTCACTTCCTTGCCTTTGGTGATATCTACAATCTCTGCAGGTATCTTTATGCCACCTACGGCGATTGAATTTTTAATGCCATTTCTCAGCAGGTTAAGAACGTCCGCCCTTCCCTCGACTATTATTATTTCCTTGCCGTTCTCGCATTCGGGACCTGCGTCCAGGCCTTTCAAAGTGGTTATATTGTCAGTCCTGATGCCTTCCCTGAGCTCTTCGCTGATTTCCTTGGAGTCGGGCATCTCGTCTGCCATGAACGTTTTCAAGAGCTGTCTTGCCCTGTCAACGACCGCCTTCCTCTTGTCTTCTCTCACATCCTCGATGTTCGTTATATTGAACTTCGCGTCGCAGGGGCCGACCCTAGTTATAGTCTCCACTCCTGCCGCTATTATAGATGTCTCTACCATGTCCAGGCTTGAGGGGATGGTAACATGGGCCTTAGTTATTCCGCCCTTTGTATCCATTGTGGCGTCGATGCGCCCAATCCTTCCCGACTTCTGAAGCTCCCTCAAATCGAGGTCTTCTCCGAGAAGTCCTTCCGTCTGACCGAAAATGGCGCCAATCAAATCTGGCTTTTCCACGAGGCCAGTAGCTTCGGCCTCAGCGTGTATCACGTATTTTATTATGTCTACAGGTGCTTTGCTCATTTTTTGTTCTCCTATTAATTTATTCTATCTTTATCTGCTCTTATTCTTTCTTCGGGCAGAATTGCGCCAAGCGCTCTTCCGCCTCGCTAAGGGTTGTGCCAAGAACGAGTACCTCTTTGTCTTTTGACCGGGCTCCACTCACGATAGCTGCTTCTTTCCCGAAAAGGGAAGAAAAAAATCCTTCTAATGAAAGGTTGGCCGCACCCTTTAGCGCGGGCTCTTTCGTCTTGATCCTGAGTGAATTCCTCCAGTCATCGTACTCGCAAAGCGCGGTTTTGCTTGCGCCTGGTATTACCCGGATGCGCAGTACCACGCCATTATCGACAACCCTTATTGCTTTATGCATGTTAAAAGCCCGTTTCCCAAGCCGTATTGGCCCGTTGGAAACAGGCTATTAGAGTTATGCCCCTCATAACGCTCAGCCTCACAGATGCGCGAATGCGCCCTTAGCCGAGTTGACCCAGAGGGGCTTTTTTGTATCGCGTTGTATTGTTAATCCCTCATGGTTTAATCGGTCGCCCGATACAGCAGTAGTCAGGATTACGCCCCAAAGCGATGATTATGTTGATGTTAAAGGCTTAAAAAGGGGAATTTTAATATTTTGCCCCCTAAATTAACCTAACAATGCCAAAACCACCCAAACGACCTAGCAGCAAGGCTCAGAACGCAGTAACTAACGTTGAATCTGTTTCTAAACATATGCGTCGCATACTAATTAGAGATCCTGCATATCGGGTATTCCCTGTAAATCCGACACTTGAAAAGGAGATTACGGCACGCTTTGGCAAGCATGTCTACAAGATTTTGGAACGGCATCCTGAGCTCTATCTTGGACAGCAAACGCTCCGCCAGGTAAGATTATTGAGGAAAGCAAAACAAGCGCACATGGATAACCTAAAGCCCGGTGCGGTGAACACAGCCGAGCCGCTGCGCCACTTTGTGAATGCTTCAAGGGCCAGGAAAAAGAGCCTGACTGCATTGCATGCAGAATTAGTTGCAGACGAGATGAGGGCTAGAATAGAGGGCAGCACCGGCATGTTCGACAGTACAGGGGAGCATATAGGGCAAACGCAAAAGCAAGAAGCAAGGTTCAGGAAGCTTGCTCAAGACCCGCAGCCGCTTCTTGACGCGGTCGCGTTTGTCAGGAAGCGAGGCCGGGAGGACAGGAAAAAAATACCCCTAAGGACCCTCAAAAAGATAATCGGATAATAGGGTTAATCCCATTACAATCCCCCAAGCCAACTAATAATTCCAAAATGCCCCGAAAGCCGAATAAGCCAAGAAAAACACCAAAATCACTCGCTGATTTAAGATCCTTATTTCAACACCCTGCCGTAAGGGGCATCACCCAAAGTTGGGGCAGTCTCGATAATCTTAAGGAACAGGCCCTGCGCAGGGATTCGACTCATCGAAAGCTTTCAAGAAGGCCCGAAATCCTAAAAAGCGTCACAAAACAATACGGCGGTCCGGTACGCAGGCTCATGGAGCGGCATCCTCAAGTGTATGTCAGAAGAGCCAATTATCAAACTTTCACACAAGCCAATAAAGGCGCGTCTGCGCACCTTGAGCGCCTGGGACCACTACAAAGGCCATGGGATCCCCACCTCGATGCACTCATAGCCTCTGCGCGAAAAAGGAATCGGCAGTCAGTTTCAAGGCATGCGAATTCTGCAATACTCGAAATTGAGAACGCTGCCGGGGCTGTTTCGGGGACTCCGTCAGAAGAATGGTATGCCAAAAATCTTGAGTCATTGGCAAGGGACCTCAATTATATCCAACGCAGGCCCAAGAATCTGTTGGATGCAATAGCCTTTGTCAGGCGGAGACAATAAAAAACTACTCGATTATCTCTATATCCTGTATTTCACCTGTTGAGTCATATGCGGCGATATCATAAACCGACCCATAAGGATAACCCGCAATCAGGTTCACATTTCCTGCCTTCGAGAACATCAGAAGGTCGGCCTCGCTCGCTCGGTTGTTTCCTGAAGGATGCGAATGGACTACGCCTATGGACCTGGAATCAAGTGGTAGCATGTGGAGGCGGAAGCTGGCGAAGCCTTTCCCCTGCACGGTGCCTGGGAGGAGGAGAAGCTCCTTAATCCTTGCACCGCGCTCATCGGCTTCGCCGCGGATGAGGGCGCCGAACTCGTTCGGGTACGCGGAGCGTGAGGCGTGGAGTATTAGCTCCAGGACGGGGCGCGGCAAGAGGATGGTCATTTTCTGTGTCGCTTTACAAGATGTATTTCCCTCCTGTTTCCTACACCGCGTCTGAACACAAGTAATCTTTCTCTGGCTCTCTTGAGCAGTGCTGCCCTAATCCTCAATTGCCTCTTAGGGCCTGTTATAGGATTTGCAGTGTCCCTGTACAATGCCTTTCTGGAGACTGCAAATTCCCTGTTCTCCCCCTCTGCAATATTCATAAGCTCACCTACTGCATGCTCATACCAGCTTTGGTACCTCTTGTTAAGCTTCTTCGGAAGTGCACTACCTTCAAGCGCCTTAGCCTTGGATTGGGCTTTCTGGGCGTGAATGGACTCTACAAGCCTCTCTATATTATTCATTAACTCATCCCTGGGCCCATTCCAGGACGGTCCGAATTCAGTGGGTTTCCAACCTTCTCGTATATAATGGGACTGGGCTGATTTCAGCACCAATGGCCTCGTGGCTTCCAGTTCCATCTCAGCACGCAGGCTTCCTACCGATCCTGGGAATTCAGAAGAAGGGCCGGCTGGAACGAGCGCCCGTCCGGCGTTTTTAAAAATAGCCATATCTTCGGGCTTGGGGTAAACAGCCACATTAAGGTTCCTGACATGCCCCTCCCGGGACCATCGCGTATTTGTCGCCACAAGCATCTTGCCCTTCGGGTGTTTTGTGAATCGTGTAGCCCCAATCGTACGGGATTCTCCATTCGGCACCTCTTCCCATGCATGCCTGACAGTTTTTTCATCCATTCCATGCGCCTAGTGAAAGATAACTGTCTATTTGGGCAAAACAAATAAAAAAACTAAATCAGCAGCTTTTCCAAAGCAGTCTCCCACTTCTCTTTGGCTGCCTTCAGCGAAACCTCAAACTTTCCGAAGCCCAGCTCCTCGCCACCCACCTCTCCGAGAACCTGAGCTTTCACCCCGGCCTCTTCGGCAGCATTCAGGACTGCATCTGGATTCTTCGCCGTGACCACGTAACGGGCATTCGACTCAGAGAAGAGCTTCTCATTATCATCAATATTTTCATCCATCCTTGCGATGTCGACATCGAAACCTTTCCCGCCTTCAAAAGCCATCTTTGCCAGCCCCACGGCGAGGCCGCCCTTGGACAAGTCATGGCAGGCGTTGATTTTCCTGTTCCCAATCAAATCCAGAACCAGCTTATTGGTCTTCTTCTCAACCGAAAAATCGACCTTCGGCGCATCGCCCAGCTCTGCCTTCGTTTCACCCAAGAGAATTATCGCATCGCCTTCTTCTTTGAAGGCAGTGTCCATAGTTTCATTTAATGAAACTTTCCCTAGGATAGTGACTATGGGCGAAATGTTGATGCTCTTCCCGTTTGTCTCGTTATAGAAGCTGACGTTGCCGGATACTACAGGAATATCAAAGAATCTGAACCCCTCTGCAAGCGCCTCGACGCTCGCCTTGAACTGCCACATAGCCTTGGGCTTCTCCGGGTTGCCGAAGTTAAGGCAGTCTACAGCCGCAAGCGCCCTGCCCCCGACTGCCGTGACATTTCTCAACGCCTCGGCAATCGCCTCCTTCGAGCCCTCGGCCGCGTCGATTGCACAATGCTTGGAATTACATCCAGCGCCCAGAACCGCCCCGGCTTCATCAGTTATCCTCGTAATCGAGGAATCCTGGTTTGACTTGGTCACACTCCTCAGCTGAACCTCGTGGTCATACTGCTCATAAATCCACTTCTTCGAAGCAATGTTCGGCTCTTCCAGAAGCCTAATAAAATATTCCTTAGAGTCTTTAATATCCGGCTTCTCAACAGGCGCCTTAGCCATAGGCTCGACAGGCCTGTCAAACGCTGGCCCGTTGGTTATCAGCTCTGAGGGGACGTCCACTATAGTCTTGCCCCCTTTCTTGACAACGTAATTGCGCCCGTCTGTCACTCTTCCGATGCGGGCATGCGGGACGTCCCATTTGTCAAGTATTTTTTCAACCTCTTCCTCGCGCCCTTTTTTGACAATCAGCATCATCCTCTCCTGCGTCTCTGAGAGGAGTATCTCCCAAGGCTCCATGCCCTCCTCGCGGAGATGCACAGCGTCCAAATCGATTTCCGCTCCCTTCTCGGTCTTGTGGACAATTTCAGAAGTGGCGCATATGAAGCCTCCCCCCCCTAAATCCTTGCAGCCCTGGAAGGCATCAGTTTTGTATATCTCCATGAAAGCGTCAATGAGAAGCTTCTCTGACAGTGGGTCTTCAATTTGCACCGCTGGCCTAGATTCCTCTTCGCTGCTGTCGGACAACTCTTCTGAAGCAAAAGTCACACCATGGATGCCGTCGCGACCGGTCTTGCTGCCTATGAGCATCATGGTGTCCCCTGCATTTGGCGCAACGCTCCTCACAATCTTATCGCTTTCCACAAGCCCGATGGCCACAACATTGACCAAAGGGTTGCCGTTGAAGCTTGCATCAAATTCCGCCTCGCCACCGATTGTGGGGACCCCCAAACAATTCCCATATGAACTTATGCCCTTTACAATATTCTCAAAAAGGTATTTAGACCTTTCATCCTTCTTGATGTCGCCCAGCCTAAGCGGGTCCAAGCAGGCTATGGGCTTTGCACCCTTTGAAAAAATATCGCGAACTATACCGCCTATTCCCGTTGCAGCCCCGGCGACCGGCTCTATAGCCGAGGGGTGGTTGTGCGACTCCATGCCGATTGCAATGCCCCATTTATCATCAAATCTGACTATCCCGCAGTCGTCGCCGACGCCCAGCAAAACGTTCTCGCCCTCGGTCGGGAAAAGCTTTAAGTATTTTCTCGAGGATTTGTAAGAGCAGTGCTCAGACCACATGACATCGAGCATGGCCCATTCTATGTCATTGGGCTCACGCCCGAGGCGCTTCCTGGCAAGCTCCAGCTCTTCGTCGCTGAGAGATACATTCGGCCTTCCCCTGTCTTCACATCCGTAGCATATATCGTCGCCCATTATAATCTTGATTTAATGTATTCCAGCATGCCTTCAAATATCCTTTTTCCATCCTCGTCGCCCAGTATCCTCTCTGAGCACCTTTCAGGATGCGGCATTAAACCGAGGACATTGCCCTCTTTATTGCAAATCCCGGCAATCCCGTCCAGGGACCCGTTCGGGTTCTCGCCATGATAACGGAAGCATATCTGATTGTTTTTCCTCAGGCTCTCCAGGGTCTCGTCATCGCAGTAATATCTCCCCTCCCCGTGTGCGATAGGCATCCGGATGATATCACCCTTATTGTAGCCTTTCGTGAACGCACTAGTGTTATTATCCACCTCCAGCTCCGCCCATTTGCAGATGAACTTCATGGTGGTGTTATTGGTTAGCGCTCCCGGCAGAAGCCCGGACTCGCACAACACCTGGAAGCCGTTGCAGATACCTAATACGGGCTTTCCCTCAACTGCGAGCTCCTTAACCTTTTCAAGGACGGGCATCTTAGCGGCTATGCCGCCTGCTCGCAGGTGGTCGCCGTATGAGAAGCCGCCCGGGATTACAAGCCCGTCAAGGTCGTGGATGTTATCCTGCTCTTTGAAGAATACGAGTTTGGTATCCTCTTTAAGTACTTCTCTAATTACATGGATGATGTCAAGGTCGCAGTTGCTGCCTGGGAATTGGAGTACTCCTATCATATTTTTTGTTAAAAGATCTTGTTAAAAAATTATATTTGCATCACTTCACGATAATCTCATAATCCTGGATTACAGGGTTCACGAGCATCCTCCGGCACATTTCATCCGCCTGCTTTCTCGCCTCGTCAGCACTCGCTGCATCAATTCTCATAGCAAACGCACGCTTCGTGTCGAAATCCGACACGTTTTTGTATCCCAGAAGCTGGAGGCTGCGCTCTATAGTCTTGGCCTCTGGATTTAAAAGCCCTTTTTTCAGTTTCACATTTATCTCAATGTCCATGTTACCACCCGAGGCATATTTAGTTGGCGCAGGCATAAAAAATCAGGACCTCCACGGATCCTCTCTCATCTTTTTACGCGCTTCCTTTTTGACTCTTCTAGCCGCAAATAAGGTTACTATCTTCTTCTTTGAACGTGCTATCCTGTCGCTTGCCAGCTTTTGTACCCTGTTTATATTGTTTGCCGGCCTTTCTTGGGCATTTTATTGTGAAACTAAGAAAGCCTCTTCACAACCGCTTCCACCTGCTCGACAGCAGTCCCGATGTAGCTTTCCGGGTTCATGGCTTCTTCAAGCTCCTTTGTGCCGAGCAGCTTCCTTAGCTGCTTGTCCTTGTTAAGCACTTCTATGAACGGCTCCCCAGTCTCATAAACCTTCATGGCGCTCTCCCTGACAAGCTCGTGGGCATCCTGCCTGCCCATCCCCTTTTCCACAAGCGTGACCATTATCTTCTCGGCCATTATCAGGCCTTTGGTTTGGTTTAGGACCCTTGCGATATTCTCGGGCTTGAACTCCAGATTCTTCAAGACGTCGATGCTTTTCACAAGCATGTAGTCCGTGAGTATACAGGCCTCCGGGAATATTATTCTCTCAGGCGCGGAGTTGCTCAAATCCCTCTCGTGCCACAGGGCAATGTTATCCATGGCCGCGAAGGCGTCCGCTTTTATTATGCGCGAGAGCCCGCATATCCTCTCAGCCATTATCGGGTTCCTCTTGTGCGGCATCGTCGAGCTGCCCACCTGCTTGCCCTTTTTGAAGCCTTCGGCAACCTCGTCTATCTCGGTGCGTTGCAGATTGCGTATCTCAGTCATTATCTTGTTGAGCGTTTCCCCGACGAGCGCGAGGTTGAAGACAAACTCGGCGTGCCTGTCGCGCTGTATCACCTGGTTGGACACATTGACTGCGTGGAGGTCCAAATATTCCATGGCCTTTTCCTGTATCTCCATAGCGCCCTTTCCAAGAGCCGCTTGTGTGCCCACTGCACCTGTCATCTGGCCGACCAGTATCCTGGGCCTGTACTCGCCCAGCCTGTCTATGTGGCGCTGCACCTCTTCCGCCCATATGGCGAACTTAAGCCCGTATGTAGTGGGCACGGCGTGCTGCGCATGCGTCCGCCCTATACACACTGTCTTCTTGTGCCTGTAGGCGAGGTCGACCAGGATGCTGCGCAGGTCATATAAGTCCTGCTCAAAGAAGATAAGAAAATCCTTTATCTGGAGCGCAAGCGATGTATCCATGATGTCCGCCGACGTCGCCCCCAGATGGATGTATTTGCCGGCATCCCCGCATTGCTCGGAATAAGCCTTGACCATGGCCATCAGGTCGTGGTTTATCTCATCCTCTACCTCTTTTACTCTTTCAACAGTGACATGCTTAGTCGAGCACTTGGATTCTATCTCTTTTGATGCAGCCTCGGGTATGTTGCCCACGTCGGCATGCGCCTTTGCAAGGGCGCACTCCACGTCCAGGAGCCTCTGCAGCTTGTTCTCTCCCTCAAATATTGCCTTGACTTCCTTGCGCCCGTAGCGCCCGTCGATGGGGTGTATGGCCATTATGATTCCTCTAATAATCTTTCTACTCTGTCTACAAAATCCTTTGCTTTTTCAAGCGCGCCCGAAGCCTCTTCCCCGGAAAAGACCGTAGCGGTTTCGTAATCCGCGGCCAAACGCTCGTCCATCGCAAAAGAGAGCGCCTTTGAATACAATTCTTCAACAAAGCCGGATTTTATGAACTCCAGCCCAAACTTCCCAATAGTCCCTCTATGGGTTTTTGTCTCCACGCCCTTATTGGATAGCGCCGCCTTTGCTGTATGGAACATGGTATAGTAGGATCGCCCGACCGAAGTGCGGAATTTCCCTGATTCTAGAAGTATCTGGGCAGACTCCAGCTCTTCATGGGCCACATCCAATTCGGCCTTAGTTCTCCTTGTATAAGACGATGCCATCTTCTCGCACGTTTTTTATAAAAAATGATTCGTTATCACCTAAGGATTTCATCTCTGAACGGGGCATTACCGCGATTGAAATGAGTTCCCCCTTATTCAGCAGCACGGGCGTCGTAAGGCTGTGCAGGTCCCATAGCATCTTATGCCTCGGCACGTCCGAAACCACTAAAAGGTCTATGTCGCTCTCTTTTCCTGACTTGCCCCTTGCGACGCTGCCATAGAGTATAATCTCCTCTATCCTGTCGCCGTAGCGCCTTACCGCTTCCTTCGCGAAGTCCTCTGCTATCTTTCTTCTGCTTGTCACTTCCACATATATTTAGCTGAAGAAAACACTTAAAAGCGAATTTTAAATCATGCCCTCACATTGAGGAATAGTGCCCGCCTAGGCAGCCTTCCTAAGCTTGGAAATCTGCGAGTCAATTGCAGATATCTCTTTTTTCAGCCTTTTTTCGCTCTGTTTCAGGCTTTTCTTGGCAGGCTTGCTGAGCCAGCCCTTCTCCATATGAGCCATCTTCTGGCGCTCGTGGGCGAGCACCTCTCTCGCCTGCCTGAGGAAGCCCTCTTTTTCAGCGGGCGGTAGCTTAGACTTCCAGACCTGGCCGATTATTCGGCTTGTATCCTGCTCCACCTGAGTGGTGTGCTGCATCAGCCGCCTCTCGGCGTCCTTCCTAATCTCTTCTATCTGCCGCTTGCCCTCTGC
>CAYMNU010000076.1:0-33324 GCA_964391885.1 uncultured archaeon
TGCGGGCGCCGCTTCGGCGACTGCCATGTCCATTGCAACCTCGCCTAACATGCCCCCTCTAGTGTCCCAGCCCCCATAGCCCCCGCTGTTCTCTGCGGAGTATTTGATGAAATCTTCCAGCTCTTCCTGCGAACCGAAGATCTTTATGTTCTCATCGGTAATCGCATCAATCGGCGCAATTCTGCCGGCCGGCATGAAAATCACTAAAAATCCGGCGCATAGCAGCAGGACTGCCGCAATGACTATTTTGTTGTCTGGTTTCATTTTTTATCCTCTTATTTTTTACTCTAATAAATTATTGCAGTCCTCCGGGCAGTAGAGCCCGCCGCAGTCACTCGTGGCCATATTGTCACTGATTGCGGAGGGTGTGCACCTCTCGTCATCCTCGCATATCCCGTTGCCGCAGGTGGCGCACTTTTCGACTACGGTTCCATCCCTTGTGAAATTCGCGCACCTATACGTTCCACAGTCCTCCGGGCAGTTTTCGGCAGTGTCAAAACCCTCACATACGCCATCGCCGCAAGATTCCAATTTGACCGCGCAGCTGCCGCTCTCGCAGACTGCAGTCTCGCCTCGGCAACAGACCTCGGGACAAACATCCGGTTCGGAGCATCCATTAATTGCATACCACTCATCCGCATATTCTACATTAACTATATCCTCGTAGGAGAATCCGCATCCGCTGCAGGTGCATCTACAACCCACAGGCACGCAGTCGCTTGCAGTATTACAGGTTTTCATTACATCCAGTGGAGTATTAGGCGGGTATGGTTCGCAGGTTTGTCTGCACTCGCCGGAGTCGCAGACCCAGCGGGCACCATCGCACAAAAGAGTTATATCACCCTTGCAGTCAGCAGCAGTCATGCATGCCTGTGCAGCAGGTGGTCTTTCCTCTTGCATCAGCAATATTGCCATTGCAATAACCGCCGCTAATCCAGCAATCACAATTATCATTATCCCTTTGTCCATCTTAGTTCCCCATCGTCGGGTCCGTGACCCTTCCCATAAAGAGTATCTGGTCACCCTTCATTATCATGAAGATGAAGGGATGGTCTGCCCGGAACTCGAGCGGGTCCATGACTGCGGTTAGTTTCATTACCACTGCGGTCGCGGCAGCAGCTTCCGTGCCCTCTTCGTTCACATCCACGTAAGCTTGGTGAATGACTTCGCTTATGAAGAGATCGCGCACTCCGCTCATTCCGGAAAAGTCGGCAGTACCTGTAAATGCCAAGGGCATCCCCATTTTGGATAGCTGTTCGCTGAGGAAGTACTTAGTCTTAAACTTGAACTTGGGCAAGTAGACAGGAATCTCGGTCTCCCGGGCCTGTGACCTCATAGATTTCAATCCTTCTGCAGTCAAGCCCTCCTCAAGCCCCTCTACCGAATCGCTTGTCGGAAGCAGTATGACCATCGATAGCTCGTCTCCGGAGTAAGGCATCTCAAGCAGCTGGACATCGTCTGTCTTAAAGTGCTTGAACTCGCTCTCCTTTAGATACATCATATCTACGGTTACCGTCTCGTCCGGAGCCTTCCTGAACTCCGCATCGCGCGTGTCCTTCGGGTCGAACTGGGTCTTCCAGTCTCCCTTGAAGTAGACTGCGTTTGTGAGTACGAGCCTAGTCATCGAGTCGACCATACCGGGAGGTATCAAATCCTTAATCTTGTCATAGGTCTTCTCCTCGACCCATGCATTTATGATTAGCCTCGCGGCATCAGCATCGTTTTTAAAATCGACGTCATTTGCCCCGCCCCCATAATAGCTACTGACTGTATCAGTGAAGCTCTCTAATAGATTATAAGTCTTTTCCACCCACAGAGCATTTGCGGTGGAGAGCATATATTCCTTGCTCGGGGCGTTTATCTGATTAAACAATCGGGCAAACGCGGGCCCCCTGACACTTAACTCTTCGGGTATCTTAAGCACCGAAGCCATCTCTTCGGCAGTCTGGCCTTTTGCACCCTCGTAAGTCATGGCCAAAGCCGACTCGAGGCTCCAGGGCGAGAAGAAGACGTTGCCGCTTTCTGTTGCGGTTACCTCTTTGTAAAAGTCAATGGCGAACTCATTGTTCGCCGCAACCACCGTAGCCACGCCACTCTCCGTGGTCTGGGAGTCATCTAGCAAATCCAATGGCCCCGGCTCAGCAGCCTTAGCATTCCTGAGGCACTGCAGGTATTCCGGAGTCTCTTCCCACCCGCACTTGCCGTCTATGCAACTGCAGCTGGTCAGCCTCACACAGTCGTACTCTTCTCTCCATTCACATGTCGTTATTATATCTTTATTAGGGCTGCATATATGCGACGAGCAGCCGCCTATGAAACAATCACTATCCTGGTTACATTCAGCTTCCCCAGGCACATCAGGGCATGGCGCGAACTCGCAGTTTGGCCCCACTCTACCCACAGCCGAGCCGTCGGGGCAAATCATAGCATCTGCCGTACAGGCGATACCCGTCTCATCCGGTCCGCTAGCCAAAAGCATCAAAGCCCCTGCTGCAAGCAAAAGCCCTACAACTGAATAGATTATTTTATTATCCATTTTTAACCTGCAATTATTTCTCCGGAACCATACTAAAGCCTTTTCTGGAACGGTTTTCCGCGAATCGTTCCAACCTTATTCTAACGTGCTCCCAAACTAAAATGCGTTCCCACAGCCCTTTCTTATATAGATTCCATATTCTCTTCCATATAACTCACACCCTCTTCTATATAACTGCTTTAATTTATATACGGTTTTCCTCTAATACCCCCATGGTTTTCGAGAACCTGACCAATCAAACGCTTGTGCAGGTGAACAGAAGCGAGCTTGCCTCAGGCCTTGTGGATATGAATCTGGGCTTTCTGACGGAGACCTCCTACTTCGGCAACACACTTTGGCAGTACATACTCTTTGCCATAGTATTCGTCGGCTCTTTCCTAATCGCAAAAGTTGTCTACTTCATCCTCAAGCACAAGGTCTCCAAGATGGCATCGCGAACTAAAACGCAGTTCGACGAGATGATAATTAGTATAATAAAAGGCCCGTTAAGCATGGCGATAAGCATAATAGGCCTGACCATAGCCCTGCAGTTTCTCACGCTGGAGCCCGGGATGCTAGGCTTTTTCAGCGCCCTGCTCTCTGTCTTAATATCGATAGCATTCATATGGTTCTTCATGAGGTTTGTGGAGGTGTTTGTAGATGCTTACATAGTCCCACGCGCAGCAAAAACCGACTCCAAGCTGGATGACGAGATAGTTCCCGTCCTGAAAAAAGCGCTCAAGGCGCTTGTCATAATATTTGGAATACTGTCCATGGCTTCTAACTTTGGCTATGACATCACTGCCATGATAGCAGTTTTGGGTGTGGCTGGAATTGGAATAGGTTTTGCTCTCAAGGATACTATGGAAAATATGCTCTCAGGCGTTTTAATCTATATGGACCGGCCATTCAGGATTGGCGACAGGATTAAACTGGCCGACGGCACATACGGGGACATCACTGATGTCGGCCTCAGGAGCTCGAAGATAAAGAACCTTGACAATAACATAGTTATAATCCCGAACAGCAAGATGATCAACACGGTGGTCGAGAACTATGTGATGCCAAGCAAAAAGCTGAAGCAATCTTTTAACATAGGCCTCGTGTATGAAACAAGCCCGAAGAAGATGAAGCAGGCCATTAAGATAATCGAGGATGCCATCAAAACCACAGAAGGCGTCACCTCCGATGAGCCGATAATTAGGTTCATGGGCTTTGGGGATTTCTCACTCAACCTATTATGCCTCTATTGGATCAAGTCGCTGAAATACTGGGATTCCAAGCACTTCGTAAATATGAAGATACTAGAGGAGTTTGAGAAAGCGGGCATAAGCATAGCCTTCCCGACGCAGACAATACATATGGGGAAATGATTTCACGTGCTCATGTTTTTGTATCTGGCATAGTCCAGGGCGTATTCTTCAGGGCCTCTACGCGCGACGAGGCGAGGATGCTCGGACTGAAAGGCTGGGTCAGGAACCTGCCAGACGGCAGGGTGGAAGCGGTTTTCGAAGGCG
Organism: uncultured archaeon; assembly: GCA_964391885.1. GTDB lineage: Archaea > Altiarchaeota > Altiarchaeia > JAFGQM01 > JAFGQM01 > CAYMNU01. The sequence continues at coordinate 4,033 of CAYMNU010000076.1, forward strand.
AAAAAAGCGCCGTAGGACAAATGCTCTTATGGTGCGCACATGGGCCTCCTGGTGCGGAAGTCACTGACTTGGAAACAAGATGGGTGGACGCTTCTAGCGAGTTCAAGTCCTTTGACATAATCTGACTAAAACATTGAACTAATCTTAAAATGGACACAAAGGCATTCATCGATGAAAAGGTAGCTTGGATTAAGAATGAAGTGGGCGGCGAGAAGGCGATATGTGCCCTTTCGGGGGGCGTTGATAGTGCAGTAGTCGCTGCGCTAGCGCACAAAGCCATCGGCGCTCAGTTAAAGTGCTTCTTCCTTGATGATGGGTTGATGCGCCAGGGTGAGCCTGAATGGGTGAAGGCAACCTTTGAGGACTATGGCATAGGCGTTGACATAGTCGAAGTTCAAGACGAGTTCTTCGCGGCCCTCAAAGGCAAGGAAGACCCGGAAGAAAAGAGGAAAGCCTTCAGGAACGAGTTTTACACAGTATTAGGCAAGGTGGTCAAGGAAAGCGGCGCCAAGTTCATGTTCCAGGGGACTATTGCACCTGACATCAAAGAAACCGCAGGCGGTATCAAGTCTCAGCATAATGTTTTAGAGCAAATTGGGCTGAAGACCCAGGACTGGGGTCTCGAGAGGGTCATGGAGCCGTTAATAGAGCTGTACAAGCCAGGCGTTCGCGAGGTCGCGAAAGCCCTAGGCCTCCCTGAATCAGTCTATACTAGAATGCCATTCTGCGGGCCGGGCTTGTCTGCACGTGTCTTGGGCGAAGTCACTCCCGAGCGCGCAGAAACCCTACGGAAGGCGACTGCGGTGGTCGAGGAAGAGCTGAAAGACACGGGCGCATTCCAGTATCTTGCCGTTCTCTTCAAGGATATGGCTACCGGCATGACTGAAGACAAAAAGCGCCAGTTTGGCCAGATAATAGCTATCCGTTGCGTGGAAAGCGAGGATGCGACGACCGCTACGGCGACGAAGCTGGGCTGGGATGTTTTGGAGCGCATGCAGCAGAGAATCTGCGCCGAAGTACCCGGCGTGGTGAAAGTGCTCTATGACCTCACCCCGAAGCCGCCGAGCACTATAGAATATATCTAGGCATTTAGGAAAAGTGGTTGTAGCCGCTCGGCTTTATCTCCTCCGAGCCCCCCTCTTTTTTTATTAGCTTTATTTTATTGCCGTCCACGACCCTGCCGATTTCCCTTAAGCAGGGCAGTTTTTTCTTAAGCCCTGCAAATCTCTTAGGCTTTATGGTGCACAATAGCTCAAAGTCTTCCCCTATATGGTAAGCCAAAAGATTTTTGTCCAGCCCGAAGCGCTCACAGACTGCGTGGAACTCCTTTCTTATAGGTATTTTTTCCTCATATATCTCAAAGCCGTAGCCGTCGCGCATATAACCGAGAGAGAACGCCAGCCCGTCCGAGATATCCGTGCAGCTGGTCACTGCCCCGCTTCTTGCCAGTGTTAGTCCTTCTCTTACGCGCGCCCTCGGCTCGACGCATGGCTTGATTATCCTATCAACTATTCTATCCCACTCGCTTGTTTCAAACTCATCAAGGCTTAACCCTTTCTGCAAAACCTGCCAGCCGCATGCCGCAGAGCCCAGGTAACCTGTCACTGCTACCATGTCTCCCGGAGATGCGCCAGTTCTCTTCATAGGTTTTTCCACTTCGCCGAATGCAAAGCCGTCAAGCACAAGCGTTTCTCCCTTATTCATATCCCCCCCCACAAAATGCGCCCCCGCTTCCCTGCAGGCTGATTCCACACCGTGGAAGATGTCCTTGAAGAAGCTGAACTCTTCTTCGGGGCTGATGCTTATCGACATCAGGAAGCCCTTGGGTTTTGCTCCCATGGCAGCAAGATCTGAGAAGTTAACGATTGCGACCTTTCTGCCTGCTTGGTAGGGTGTCATGCCCTTGTAGATATGGCTGCCTTCCTGTATCATGTCGCTGCAGACCGCCAGCTTCCCCTTTTTTAAGTTAACGACTGCGGCATCGTCGCCCACTCCAATTAGTACACCAGGCGGTTTCCCTAAAAACTCCCCAATCCAGGAGATTATCTTGTCCTCGCCTAGACTATTCAGCTTCATCATAGTATTTATTTGCTCAAAACAAATAAACCCGCATGACAAAAGTACTCGCTACGGGGGTCTTCAACATAATCCACCCTGGCCACATACTGTTCTTGGAAGAGGCCAAGAAGCTGGGCGACGAGCTGATAGTAATAGTCTCCAGTGATAAGATAGCAGGCAGGATGAAAAAAGGCGTGCTTCCACAAGAACAAAGGGTCAAGGTAGTTTCGCAGCTGAAGCCCGTTGACAAAGCATTTGTCGGCGATGATGCCGACACAATGAAGCTTCTCCCTGTGTTGAACCCTGACGTCATAGCGCTAGGGCATGACCAAAAAGTTGACGAGTTGACTCTTCGGGATAAGCTTGCCGTTATGGGGCTGGCGCCCAAGATAGTCCGCATAAGCAGTTCTCTCGAGGGCATGTCCTCATCGGGGATACTCCGCCGCATGCCAAAGCCGTAATGTAAATACTATTTTGCCGGCTCTGGCTGAGCGAAGCCTGACTTGTCAAACATCCATGCAAAGAACCCCGCAAGCATCTTTATTATAGTTATGAATACCTTGAGCACTGCCAACAGGACAAGTGCAACGGCAATTGAGAATATAAGCTTTCCGCTCATGCCGCCTATGTTGCTGCCAAAGAATGGCGCGACTACATTCTCCCTCACGCCCTCCTCGTTTGCTTGCATGCCGTAATTATCGTTAACGTAACTGCGCGTATACTCGCTGCTCCAGATTGCCGAACTGAATTTATCCTCTGTGGCTTCGCTGGTGTAAAGGCTCATAAGAACCACAACGGAAAGCACTATGGCAGCTATGAAAAGCGTCTTGTCTGCAAACTCCGAGCCCATCCTGAAGGGTTTTTTCACTGCCAGCTCGCTTTCTTCGCTCTTGATGCGCGACATAGCAAAGACGCCTCCGATTATGCAACCAAACATAAGCGCCAGGTACTCTAGGTTAAGGAATATCAATAAGCCCGGAAAGAGCCCTGCTGCCATGGATACTGAGGTCATAGTTATTGCCTGTTTTTTCTCCATATAATAAGTAACCCTCGCTACAACTCCGAGCGCCATCGCTGCTAAAACTATGAGCAAAGATACGACCACTGCGTTATCCATGAGATATGCGGCCAGGTCAAATATCGCCAGGTTATTGCTATAGGACAAACCCATAGCTGCCAGTATCAAAGTAGAGGCTGCTATCATAACTGCAAAGATGACAAAGAAGGGTGCAAGCTTTTCCGTCTCCATCCTCTCCATCCTTGGAAGCTTCACAGTCCTCTTCCCTGCCGGCTCCGGGAGATGCTGCTTGGCACCTGCAAAACGGTGGGTCAGCTCGAAGATTATTATAATTATAGCTATCACAAGCGGTATCACAAAATAGCCGACAAAGAGCCCCTGCCCGCTGGCACAATCCTCAGGGCATGTCTCGATTTCCCCCGGGTCACAGTAGCCGTCCCCACACATGGCACAGTCTTGTGGACAACTAGTCTCGTGCAGCCCAAGTATCTCTTCCGGGTCGCATATCCCGTCCCCGCATATGACGCAGTCATCAGGGCAATTCTCCTTAGTCTCGCCCTCATCACATATCCCGTCCCCGCATATTGTGAACACACCGCTCTGGTTTTCTTCAACTACAGGGACTTCATCAATATCATCAATGTTTATCACACAATCCTCTGGGCAGCTCTCTGCAGTCTCGGAACCTGCGCATATCCCGTCCCCGCACACGGCGCAGTCATCGGGGCAGTATATGATTGAAGATGGGTCTTCCTCGCCTTCGTCGCAATAATCGTCCCCACACATGGCACAGTCTTGTGGACAACTAGTCTCGTGCAGCCCAAGTATCTCTTCCGGGTCGCATATCCCGTCCCCGCATATGACGCAGTCCTCAGGGCATATGCGCTTGTCCTCGTTTATGTCGCAGACGCCGTCCCCGCATGTCGCGCAGTCTTCTGTACAAGTCTCGCGGTTCTCGCCCACATCACATATCCCGTCCCCGCATATGACGCAGTCCTTCGGGCAATTTTGCTTGGTTTCTCCCACATCGCATATCCCGTCCCCGCACCTCGCGCAGTCTTCCGGACAGCTTATTCTGTCCTCACCGGATGTGCACAACCCATCTCCGCATTTTGCAAGGACATCAAAGAATATATACCTGGAAGAAGTTGCTACAGCATATTTCCCGCTGTCGTCAGGGGTGAAAGTTGCTTTACCCTGGTCATTGGTCCTTAGCACATATTCAGAAGCTACCTCACTATCGACTATAAAGTAAATGTATATAGACCTACTCTTCGCCGGCTCGACCCGGTTCCCGTCTTTGTAGACATCATTTATGCTTATGGTGAACGCCCTGCCGACATATTTCTCCACAGGGAGTATGCTGACGCTCGAGTACTCTGTTGGCGTAGTGTCTCCTGTGTAGGGGCATGTAGCTCCCATAGCAGCAACCGCAAGCAACACCATAAAAACCCCGACCGACACAACTCCTCTCAAATTCATTTTCTTGCTTTTTTTATCAGCTTCCAGCCCTCAGTCTCTTTAATCCCATACTCATCCAGCTTTCCTATTATCCTCCGGTCAGGCACCCCTGTGTCCATGAGCTCCGTTATTATCTCTACCATCTCATCTTTTTCTTCGACGTCCTTTTTGGCTTTTGTGAGCTTCCTTCTACGAGGCGTATCATCACCACGTCGCTTTATCATCCACACTGCAACTACGCCTGCAAGGCCGCATACAACGGCAATAACCCACCAATACTCTGTGAGTAACTCATTTTCCTCCTCACTTTCCGGCTCTCCGCAGTCTTCTGGACATGTGTCGCAGTCTTCGCCGTACTCCGACGAGCAGATGCCGTCCCCGCAAACTACACAATCCGCAGGGCAGTTGGTCTTGCCGAGGCCCGTCAGTTCAGTTGGGTCGCAGATGCCATCCCCGCAGCGCCCGCAATCCTGATAACAATAGTGGTCTGAGAGGGGGTCGTCTTCCCAGCCTTCAGCACAATGGCCGTCCCCGCACACGGCGCAGTCCTCGGGGCAGTTATCATAATTCTCAAGCTTACTGGGTTCGCATTTTCCGTCCCCGCATACGGCTCCGAAGTCGGTGGGGCTGTCATATCTCATATGCACCGGAAGAGTGATTGCCCTAGATGCTACCTCTATATAATAGCTGCCAACCTTTGTAGGTGTATACGAATATTCTCCGAGATTGTTTGTTGTCCCGCTCGAAACCAAGCTCTTGCGGGCCCCGTCCATGAAATAGATGTCCACCTTTCTCCCTGGGAGCAGCGTCTCTCTCTTGTCCAGCTCAATCTTGACTGCCCTTATTGTAAATTGCTCATCAACTAGCTTATAGCCCATGGGGTTCCCATCATTGTTCAGGATTTCGACCTTGGTGTACGATTGGGAATCTGCACGCGCAAAAGGGCAGCTCGAACTGGCCTGTATTACTGGAGTCAAGGCTATCAGTGCCAAAGACAAGGCCAGGCAGGCACGCAGGTTCATCAAGGATAATTAGGGTTAGCTCAATATAAATTGTGTTTTTAACAAGATGTATTTTTAAAAGATTAAATATAACTTTAAAAGCTAAACTAAAAATGATCCCAAAAACCCTTTATACTCTATTGGTGGCTGCGATAGTACTCCTCTTGGCGACACCGGCAATTGCCCAGATACACTCTACAAGCATTCTATTGCTCGTGGACGTCTCAGGCAGCATGGACGATAGGATTGAAGGTGAAAGAAAGATTGATATAGCCAAAGAAGCTGCCACGGAACTAGTCCAAAGCCTCAACGGCGTCAATGTCGGACTACGGATTTTCCCTAGCTCCGGCTGCAATTCGATGAATGTTGTGAATATACAACCAATAGAATCCAATAGGCTTACATTATTGGAAGAGATAGATGGCTTGAGAGCTAGGGGCAGTACCCCGCTCGCCACGGCATTGAAGGATGGTCGCCAGGACTTTTCACCTATTGGTGATAAGATTATAGTATTGCTTTCAGATGGCGAGGAGACCTGTGGGGGCGACCCGATACAGGTGGCTCGGGAGCTTGCCGGGCAGGGGCATACCACTTTCATGCCAAGTCTCACTATAGGGCCATTAGCTTCTTCACCAACCGGGGCAGTAGCTTCGCCCGGAGACCGAATTGTAGTGAATGCCATAGGCTTCGACATCTCGGAAGAGGGTGAACAACAGTTAAGGGAAATAGCTGCGATTACTGGAGGGTCTTACTATGCCGCAGACGACAAGGAAAGCCTTAAGCAAGCCGTCCAACAGGCAGCATCCACAGGGAGTGGCTGGGTACTATGGCTTATCGTAATTGCAGTCATAGCTGCTGTGGCGATATTATTGGTATTTGTTGTGACTCGATCCAAAAAGAAAGTCCCTGTTTCTGCTCAAGCTCCTCTTGCTGCGGTTCCCCCTATAACAGTCCAGGCACAGACTACACCCACACAAGCTCCGCCGGCGACCGCTCAACCTCCTGTTCCAATCAATCAGCAAGCAACTCAGCAGAACCCTACAGGCTTCTGCTCTAACTGCGGAAGCAAGCTGATAGCCGGCTCTTCGTTTTGCCCCAGCTGCGGAAAAGCCCTTTAGCTACTTTAAAACTAGCTACAAGCTATTCCAGCCCGCCCTGGCAGAGAAGGTTGGCGTCAGGCAAACACTTTAGAGACTCATCTACGCATTCCTTGGAGTACTCATGGTCCTGCAGCTTGCCGCCGAAGTAGGCATCGTATGCCGCAAGATCTAGATTGCCGTGACCCGAGCAGTTGAAGATTATAGTCTTTTCAAGCCCTTCTTTCTTGGCCTTCAGGGCTTCGTCTATAGCTACTTTGACTGCGTGCGAAGTCTCTGGCGCGACTATGAATCCTTCAGTCCTTGCGAAGTCCACAGAAGCCTTGAAGCAGCCCAGCTGCTGCTCCGACCTTGCCGTGATTATCTTTTGGTCAAGGAGAGCACTTATTATCGGGGACATCCCGTGGTAGCGCAGCCCGCCTGCGTGAATGCCGGGCGGAATGAAAACGTGCCCCAGGGTGTACATCTTGAGCAGAGGTGTCATCTTTGCGGTGTCTCCGTGGTCGTAAGCGAAAGGCCCCTTGGTCATGGTGGGGCAGCTTGCAGGCTCTACGCCGATGATTTCTATATCTGCATTATCCTTAATCTTATCGCGCACATAGGGCAATGCCAATCCGGCGAAGTTGCTGCCACCTCCTGCGCAGCCGATGACTATATCTGGTTTTTCTATCTCTGCCATGGCCAGTTGCTTTTTCGCCTCCTGGCCGATGATTGTCTGGTGCAACATGACGTGGTTCAGTACTGAACCAAGAGCATAATGCGTATTGTCGTGCGTTGCAGCATCCTCCACGGCTTCGCTGATAGCTATACCTAATGAACCCGGGCAATCGGGGTCTTTTTCGAGTATTGCGCGTCCTGTGTTAGTCTCTTTGCTTGGGGATGCTACGCAATCTGCGCCCCATACCTTCATCATGAATTTCCTGTAGGGCTTCTGGTCGAAGCTGCATCTCACCATGTAAACCTTACACTCGATATCAAAGAAATTGCAAGCGAAACCCAGCGAGGAGCCCCATTGCCCTGCCCCGGTCTCGGTGGAAATCCTCTCGATACCCTCTTTCATGTTGTAGTAAGCTTGGGCTACTGATGTATTCGGCTTATGGCTTCCCGGGGGTGAAACCCCCTCATACTTGTAGAATATCTTTGCAGGTGTGCCCAGGAATTTCTCCAGGCGGTGCGCCCGAATGAGTGGAGATGGCCTCCATATCCTGTAGATGTCTCGAATCTCCTCTGGTATCTTTATAGTGTGCTCCATGCTCATCTCCTGTTTGATGAGCTCCATTGGAAATATAGGCGCAAGCGCCTCTGGCCCAATAGGCTTGCCGTCCGGCCCAAGCGGTGGTGCCAAGGGCTTCGGCAGGTCCGGAAGTATGTTATACCAGCTTTTTGGGATCTCGTTTTCGTCCAAAAGGAATTTTGTCTGCATTTTTGCCACCTGAAAATAAAGTCTTATTTTTACGCCTAAACGTTTTAAAAGCTATCGGTTTTACAAAAACCAGCCCCCTTTGGTTCGGGCACTGGTTTTGTCTTAATATAAGCCTATTTCCTTCCTCTATCTCTTCTTGGCCCCCCTGATCTTTCTCTCCCCCGCGACCCTCCATTCCTTTGGGAATTGCCCCAGCTGGATCTGCCTTTCCCCCGCTCATCCCTGCCCCTCGGGAGCATCTGGATTTTTTCAAAGTCTGGCACCTGCTTCATCTCGATGTTGTGCCCATAGTCCATGTTTATGTTCCTATAATTGTCATGGTCCCTTGGGGTCAAGAGTGTTATGGCGTCGCCTTCTTCCCCTGCCCTGGCTGTCCTGCCTATCCTGTGGACATACTCCTTGGCGCTGCCCGGGACATCATAATTGTACACGTGGGTCACATTCTTTATGTCAAGCCCCCTCGCTGCCACGTCTGTAGCCACAAGTACGTCTATACTACCTCGCTTCAGCTTCTCCAGGGATTCGAGCCTTTTGGCCTGGCTCATATTGCCGTGGATTGCAGATGATTTGATGCCCTGGTTGCGCAGGTTCCTCGCGACGAACTCAGTTTCATGCCTGGTTCCGCAGAATACCAGCGCCAGTTTACCTCCTCTGTTCTTGAGTAAGTGGATCAGTATGGAAAACTTATCTCTCTGCTCATAGATGTCGTAGCAGGTCTGCTTTAGAAGGCCCGGATCTACTTCATCTTTGGTCTTTATAACTACGGGATCCCTGAGGTGCCTCTCCATTATCCAGTAAATATCATCACTTATAGTAGCAGAGAACATAGCAGTCTGTATGTCCTTGGGCGTGTAACTTATGATGTCTTCCACATCTTCTATGAAGCCCATGTCAAACATTCGGTCTGCCTCATCCAAGACAATGAATTGCATGTCATCAAAGAGGTTTATTGTCTTCCGCTGTATGTGATCGAGTATCCTGCCGGGAGTTCCGACTACGATATTGGCGTCCTTTAAGCCGTCTATTTGCGGGTTTATGCTTACACCGCCGTAGACACAGAGTGTTTTAAGGCCCATCGAGTCGCCAAATTGCTTGAAAACATCGCCCACCTGGACACACAGCTCCCGCGTGGGTGTCAGGGCTAGTACCTGCAAACCCTTGTCGGGATAAACCCTGTTCAATATCGGCAGCGCGAAAGCAACGGTTTTCCCGCTCCCTGTTTCAGCCTGCCCAACTACGTCTTTACCCTCTAATATCTTGGGGATGCACTCTTCCTGTATGGGTGTCAGTTCCTCAAAGCCCAGTTTGCTTGTGGTTTCCTTAAGCAATGGGTCTATTTCCAATTCTTCGAATTTCATTTTCTTGGGAGGGATCTCGCATAATAGTGAGAAATAAGCCGCCTTAAAAGGCGAATGCCCCTCTTACATTTCTAGATAAAAGTGATTGTGAGGTGAAAGGAGCGGGCCCGACGGGATGGCAAGGAGCTAAACCCTTAGGTTTTCTCCTTGGCATAAGTCGGGAACGCGAAGCAATTCCAATGAAAATGAGCGGGCCCGACGGTAGTCGAAGGTCGGGAGACATCCAAACAACGGATGCCTTAACCGCATCGGCTTCCGAAACCAGCCCAAAACGGCAAAAAGGCAGGCGAAATGAGCGCATTTGGTCGATTGGCCTCGACCGCTCGTTCAAACCCCACGAATTTGAGCGTTTTATGGGTGTTATTAGAGACACCAAGTATAAAACCGCGTTTTATCTCCAGGCCTACTGATAAGATAAAAAACGAAAACGCCCTATCAAGGGCTTTATACGCTTGTGGGGGCATTCAGAAGATGAAACCAAAGAAAACATACATCTTGCAGAATGCCTTCGAGAGATCCTAAGGCGGCGGCCCGTCGTCAGTATCTCCTGAATTCCCGTTGCAGGGTATATCCCTGCTTATCCAACCCGTGCCGTAGTTATACCAGATTTCTCCGTTGATGCCTATCCACCCGTCGCCCCAGCTCCACCACGTTTCGCCGCCTAATTGGCACCATTGGCTGGCGGGACAGGTCTTTGCATAATCCTCTGAATATTTGTACGTCCTGAAGCTTTGTCCGAAGGGGCAAAGCATGTTGGCATCAGCAATCCCGTCCATGTCATCGTCGCAGCCCTCGTCAACAGAACCATCGCCATCATCATCAATAAGATTGCAGATTTCGGGATGAATATTGGCATCGTTATCATTAACATCCCCTGAAAAATAATCACAACTATAGAACTTCCCAAACCACCCCAAGCCGTTGTTGAAGTAGGTCTCCCCGTCTATTGAACACCAATCATCAGCCGGGCAGTGCGACGCATAATCGCCGAAATAAGTCATCGAGTAGAATTCGCCTTCACAGGCCATGGACGCGTCCGCAAAGTGGTCGAAGTCGTCGTCGCAGCCTTCGTCAGTTCTTCCATCCCCATTATTGTCTATACCATCACAAATTTCAGGATTATAGCCACAAGTTTGAGTTAAAACAGGATTTCCTCCCTGGCATCCGGAAGGAGATGAAGAAGTGATTGTTCTTGTTTGAATTTCAGATTGGGGACAAACCGCAGGACTCCAAGCAGAGTAAGTGAATGACGTGCATGTTGGCGCAGGAGCAATGGAACCCTCTAGACTTATTTTTAGGAATTTGTAGTTAAGTTGTTGGACTAAATAATCTTGGGGACCAAAACCCTTGTCATGACTTCCAACTAAATAAAATCCGTTTTGGTCAATCTCATTATTTGTTTTAAAATTTGAATCTAAAAAATTGACATGTCCCAACCTTAAATTTTCCCAACCCGGAGAAGTTATTGTATCCTCAATTAAAGTGAAATTACTCCAATGTATTAAATCCTTTGAAATACCTAGTGCAAGGAAATAATTATACTCAACGTCGTTATTATCTTCCGAATTGAAATAGCCCCCAGCATCCAAAACCCCTAAATAATAATTTGTTCCCTTAATTTTAGCAACCTTAAATAGTGTCGGACTATGGTATCTATTGGTCCCTTCAACAAATTTGGGCCATTCCCAATAATTATCCATAGTGTTGTAAGGGCTTCCAAAAATGTCTGAAGACCTTCCACCAAGCATAGAATAATCATTTATATTATTGAAACATTGAAATCCTCCTTTATCTAATCTGTCAAGCCAACCGCTCCCGTAATTCCACATTATGCAACCATTTACAGTTATCCATCCCTTTTCTGTACCCTGATAATCTTCATTCCAAACATCCTTTCCTTTCACATAGAAATCGCCGCTCCAGAACTCCTCCGGAAGGCTTGGCTCCCAGCCTTCAGTCCCATTTGCTAACTTGTACCACGATTCAAAACTTCCAGCATGAACATTATTCAATGGAGCACGAGCTACCTTTATTCCATAACTTCTTCCTTCAGAAGAATCGCCATCACTAAAATCTTTGTAATAGACATAGAGGTAATTATCTTTAATTATTGTTCCTGGATGCGATGCTCCAAAGCCATCATAAAGGTTTGCATCCCAATCTGTAAAACCATTTGCTGGCCAAACAATTGGACCTTCATCAATAAAGTTTGTTCCGTAAGAATTTTCTGAAAGGGCTAAGTTTACAAAAGTCCTATAGGTCCAAGGGCACCCATAAGCATATTGGCTACTATTATCTGGATGATTACAGCTATTGCAACTTACCTCTGGGACCATATTGCTTTGATAACATATTCCATTATGCTTAATATTAACATGCTCTCCATGGCTAAATAAATAGATGGTATTTCCCATCTTCTCAATGTCATATGCCCCCATATAAGTAGCTCTCCAAAAAGGCACACCTTCAAATTCCTGTTGAGATAAAATATTGTTGTTTTTTGCAGATCTCATAATCGGAGAATTAACATTATTATTTACATACCCATCTCCTCCATATACTAATCTATTTGTCTGTAAAAACTTTTGTTTAAATGCATCCGGATTTTCAATAAAGTTTGCGTTTACAGAATCATAATCTGCTGAATAAGTCCAACCAGTAGAAACAAATATTTTATTATCAACAATAATTGGCGCAATTTCAGTATACGCAGTTAATTTATCTTGCATTACAATAGGGCTTAAAGGCATCCCATCGCTTGTTCTAATCGTTGTGATGGGCCCGCTAAGCTCTATAGTTAATTCCGGCAGACAATCGCTCGGACAAGCTCTGAAAGTTTCCCCCTCGTCGCAGACCCTGTCATAATCACATATAGGGGGGTAATTATCTCCTCCAGAATCCACCCATCTCCACAGGCCAGACATATTGGAACAAGTGAAAGACTGGCCGTTGCAGACCAAAGACTTACCAGACCCTGTTTCCCCGCATGCCCACTGGCCGTGCGCTTTCCACGAGTAAGCGCCACCCTGGATGGAATTGCACCTTTTCACACCACCCTCAATCTCGAATCCTTCAATTCCATCCGCATCATAAAGCATCCCGCAGGGCGTCATATTGTTGCACGCGCAGAGGTCTGTACCCTGGTAGATTGCGGAATCAATCTGCCCGTCGCAGTTGTTGTCCACTCCGTCATGGCATATCTCCAAAGAGGATGTTGACACGCAATCCGGGCATTCGTCCAGTGAAGTATAAACGCCGCTTAGCAGAGAAGAAACGCACACGGCATCCTCTTCGGTGAGTTTGCCGTCTTCATTGACATCGAGAGCGGATATGTCAGCCGGCTGCTGCCCGGTCTGCCGGACCTGCTCGAGAGCCTGCGAGATAGCCAGGAGGCTGGACTGTGTGATGCTAGCGCCTGAACTAGCGGCTGGAGCGCTGGATGTGGATTTGCCCTGCGAAGCAGACCGAAAACTAGGGTTAACTTGGATAATTCCACCAGAAGAAGGGGGGTTGCCCATCCATGTGTTTCCACTGGAATCAGTTACTCTGATTACTAACCCTTCATTGGACATGCCTTCAAAAGCGAAACTGCTGCCAGTTCCCATAGTTCCTGCTATCCTGCCGCCGGTTGCGGAGTATAGCTCAACGGTCAGCATCTCGGCCGCCTCATTTGGCACATTGACTATTAGGCTGCCTACATTGGGAATCACTGAATCGGTATGTGTTAGTTCTAGAAACAGGAAAGAAGCCATCACAAGCAACCCTATCAGAGCTATTGTGAAAACCTGCGGGGGTATGCCCCGGCCCTCGAAGAAGCCGGCTAGGCGGCAGGTTTCCAGGAGGTCCCACGACAGGTCTTCGAAAGGCATGAAAGATTTAAAGGATCAAAGAATAAAAACCCGTTAAAGCTCCGCCGAAGAGTTGTTTTTTATGCTTAGCCTCATTTATGTTTCAGTACCTAAAGGCGGGTAAAATGAATCCAAATACATGCGACCAACTGGTGCGTCGCCCTGGTTCTGAAAACAAAACATGCAGCGGTAGGGCAAGTGGAGTATACGGGCCCGACGGGATTCGAACCCGCGACGCCCTGGTTAAAAGCCAGGTGCTCTAACCAGACTGAGCTACGGGCCCAAGACAATGATTGTGCTTGACTGCCATTAATCTCCAGTCCTCATACGGGGGCAGAAGAATCTGAGCAGAAAGCGCTATATTTGTAGTTTTAGTTTAAAAAGCTAAGCTCGGTGGATTGCGCAGCAATCCGCCCTTTTTGATCAACCTTTTCCTAAAAGGTTGTTGTAGTTTTAGTTTAAAAAGCTAAGCTCTGCTAGGCATGGGTCAAAAAGCCGTTTAGGTAACTCGCGTCCCGCAGATATGGCAGAAGTTCTCGCCCGGGGTCGCTCCCGCACCGCACATGGGGCAAGCTCTTGCTTGCTGAATCGCCTGATGGGCTGAGTATTGCATAGGATGCTGCACTATGTTGAGGGTAACCGGGGCCTGCGCCAGCCTACTCTTCCCAAGATCCGGGGCGCTGGCTATCATAGCGATTCCAGCAATAATCCTTATTATGCCTCCAATAAGCATTAGATAAGCGCCTATTCCCATCCCCCACTGTATGTCTAGAATGGCATAGTCGCCGAACGGCCCCTGGTAGGCGCTGCCCAGAGGGGATGCCGCGACGCCTGCGATAAGGCCCTCGGTCTCGGGCGGTATCCCCTCGCCAAACATGGGCTCTATGCTTGGGAGAACCGAGGATATAGAAGCCACTGCTGCAATCACAAGGATGAAAGAGACTAGGGGCCCAATACCACCGAAAAGGTATTTCGCTCCCAGCTTCTTGCCGCTGCTGGCGCCTATTATATCTGTTATAGTAAAGATTACCCCTGCCAGAAGAAGCAATCCCAGGGGGATAATAACCGCAAAAACAGTACTCATTCCCGCTCCTTTTTGCAAAGTGTTTATCTGCAGGCCCCTCATACCATCTATGCTCATCAGCTCGACAGGGCCATCCGTCACCACCTCGTCGCTCTCTATGGAGCCGCTGACCGCGTACCAGGGGCTCATTATGCCCGCGAATATTATTGCAGTGCTTAGTATGCCTACAAACAGCCAGATTGAAAATGAAGAGCTAAACAGCTCTTTTGCATGCAGCTCGCCGCGCTGGGATAGCCTGGCTATCATAATTACCTTGATGGCAAGCCGCACTATAATATAGACGATGAAGATTAGGGCGAAATTATATATTATCCAGTCGACCATGAATGCACTGCCCCCCTTCAAAGGCTGCGACATCGCCCAGCCCACGGGGTCGTTCCATGAGCTTGCATGGTCGCCTGTGGAAGGCCCAAAAGGGCCGCTGCCTCCTGTAACCTTTGAGAACTCACCCGGCGAGTCGCCCCATCTCCCTCCGAATGAAAGCCATGATTGGGATTCAAGGTGCCTCAGTTCCAGTTGTTCCGGTGCTATTGTTATCCCGCTTCCGCCCACATCATCATTCTGGAGCCCGAATCTGCCTTCATAAGGCCTGAAATAATGTGCATGCGAACCCCGTGAAGAATAGACTACCGGGTTGTTGCCTATGCGCTCGACATCATTCCATGCTACTCTCGAGCCGCCGTGATGCTGCGAGTACGCGGCCCATTCAGGGATTCCTTGCGGGTTTATGAGGATGACGACAAGCTCCCAGTCCCCCTCGTGCTCGTTCAGGGGGCCGTCATTGAAAGCATAGAAGAGCCAGTACTGCAGGGCAGTGTAGCCCTGGCTTCGGGATACCCTATAATAGGAGACAGGAGGCAAACCCGCCATATTTTGCCTATAGTCATTTGCTATCTCTTCAAGCCCTCCTAGCTTGTTGTCAAGATAGTAATCTTCATCTGAATATGATGAAATAGAGCTGGCTGTCGGGTTCCCGTCTATTACAATTCCTTCCTGCATCAGGCGAGAATTGCGTATATGGTATTCTGCCTCTACGGGATAGAATAATTCCGCTTCGTTGAATTTCAAGACTGGTGCATAGAATTGTGCCAGCTGCTCGTCACTAAGCTGCGCTGATGCCTGCGAAACAATCGCCAGCAAGGCAATCAGAACCAGAAGCTTTTTTGTCATTTATCCGCTATTTTATGAAATCTTAAATAAAAAGATAGGATCACGACTGGCCGGGACGAGCGAGTGGAAGCATAATCGTGGCAAATTACAAGCGAGTAAGGCCAGGCCACGAGACCAAGCTAAGAAAAAGTGAGTGGACTGGCCGGGATTTGAACCCGGGGCCTCCTGCTTGTTTGGAACCTTATCCACGCTTTCTTTTCGTGAACGTTTTCTTTTCAAAAGAAAAGGTTCGTGCAAAGCAGGCGATCTAACCGAACTGATCTACCAGCCCACAAACGGTTTTTTGGTCCTGGAGCGGCTTATTTTGACCTATTGAAAATAAAAACAGATCCACACCCGTGGGCAAACTAACGTTACTTTGCCGATTCTTTTTTATTCTTACAACCTTTAAACTAATATGGGCGAACCAGTACTTAAGCACACAGTGAGAGGTATTGCTAATTTTGCCATAAATGCGATTGATGCCGTCGACGAGAAATCAATAGAAAAATTCATCGATTCGATACTCTGCTCTGAGAAAATCTTCATATATGGTGCAGGGCGCAGCGGGCTTGCGGCTAGGGCTTTCGCCATGCGATTAGTGCATCTAGACCTGCCCACATATGTCATCGGCGAAACCATCACACCGTCTGCGCAAAAGGGCGACCTTTTCATCTGCATATCAGGCAGCGGCGAGACCTCATCTGTTCTAGACTATGCAAGGTCGGCGAAGAAAGCCGGCGTCAAAGTTGCGGTGATATCTTCATACCCACAATCTTCTTTAGGGAAGCTCGCTGACTTAGTGGTTACTATAAAGGGCAAGACCAAGCTCGATGTCTCAAAAGAGGATTACCGAGCTCGCCAGATAGAAGGGCAGAGCGTAACCCTCGCGCCAATGGGCACTCTTTTTGAAGACACTTCAATGATATTCTTTGACGGCCTGATAGCCGAGCTCATGCTGCGCCTTGACAGGAGCGAACACCATATGATGTCAAAGCACAGTTGCGTCGAATAACGATGAAATTTGTCGGACTCTTCAACGGTGAATTCAAGATAATAGAAGATTTGGATTGGCCGCAGCTTGAAAAACTAAAGCCGGATTTTATGTGGCTTGATGTAAACAGAATAGATCCGGCATCCGAGACTGCACTGAAAAAGCTCTATGGCATATCGTCACTCACCGACATTGGCTTTTCGCCAATTACCCCTCTCCCTGGCTACGACCTTCTGAGGGTATCTTACTTTGAGCAGGGGAGCCGGCGCGACTTTAAAATCTTCGCATCTGAAAAGTTTGTTATTACCGCCCATGAGGGTATCGATGCCATATCCGAAGAAACTATGGCATCTGTAAACGAGATGTTGGTTTCAGGGGGTTTGAATACTGAGTCCGTGCTAAAAGGCATATTCTCTACAGTAATAGAAAAACATGCAACACAATTACAGAATTTCCAGAATATTACTCGTAACATATCCCTTAAACTGAAAGAAGGCCTTTCAGATACAAGTTATATAACACAGCTCAGCGAGAGTTCCCATGAAACCCAAAAAGTTTTTTATCGTACCAAGGCACAACTTCTGGATATTGCATTGGGAATTTATTCTGTTCGGGGCGTGAAGGATTCTAATAGTTTTGCATCACTTTATTCACGGATGGATGAGCTAAGCGGAGGCTCTGATTACTTTGCCGGGATTGCAAACCAGTATTCCAGTGCACTCCTCTCTTATACTTGGGACCGGTTAAAAACAATCAAAAGGACATCTTCGGGGATTGCATTATTGTCATTTTTCTTTGCATTGGCTGCCATATTCCCTATATTTTTTCCGAATGGATTATCGGGCATCGATACGATATACATAATTTTTGGCCTGATAGCTGCCGGTGGCATAGCGCTCCTTGCAGAGCAGCGAGGACTCGTTTTCAGGGCCTAAGCTTTAGGACAAAGAGCCGGTGGTCCTTGTCGTAGGGTATCAAGTTAATCTCCTCCAAAATCTCAAAGCGTTCTGAAAGCCCCTCATGCACCTCCTTAAAGATAGAAATAGGGTCTCTAACTGTGTCAACGCTGCGGGCCTTTAGGCAGAGCATAGCATAATCCCCTGGCTTAAGAAAAGCATCCGTGTTCTTTAACAAGATTCCCGACTGGTCCGGCTGGGCGACGTCCTGGTAGATGACATCAACATCCCCCACTAGATATTGATAGTCCTCCGGACTCCGGGCATCTTGGAGCAGTGGGGTCATATTGGAGCGCTTGCCTGCAAGCGCGACAAGCTTTCTCATAGATACCTTAGAGAATTCAAGAGCGTAAATGTGGCCTTTTGTAACTATGTCTGAGACATGGCTGGGCGTAGTTCCTGTCGAGGCTCCGAGGTAAAGCACATTTGAATCTTCTTTGATGGGGCAGGTCTTAAGGCCGTTCATTATAGCTGCTGCGAGCTTGCTCCTATACGGGTTCCAGACTCGGTAGCCGTCTCGCAGATCTTCCCCATAGACGCTGCCTGGTGCGAGAGCCTTTGTCAATAGGCAATCCTTCTTTCTCCAGACTCCCGGAAACGGCTGATTCATCTTATGCTAGAACTCCTTAATCTTTGCCTGTATCTTCCCGGAATTTTGTATTTCGCCTCTCAGCCAGCCCATGATGTTCTCAACAAGAACCCCCACCTGCTCCTCACTTGGTGATTTTCCGCAGGAGATCCCAAAGTTCCTTTCAAGGTTTTTCGGGTTGTTTGCCCCGATTGCACCCATGGCTTTGAATACCGGGTGGCCTTTGTCAGGTATGGGCTCGCAGCTGATAAGTTTTGTCCTTACAAAGTGATACGCGGATTCCTTAATCTTCTCGATACCCGTGGACTCCACGAATTCTATGTCTCCCTGCGTAAGGTGAACTGCCATAGTTATTCTAAAGGCGGGATGGTTAAAAAGCTTAACGGTGCCTTCTCGGGGCTTGCCTTCTCATACCTCTCGCTTCTCTAAGCCTTGCCATATGCTCACGAGCCTTCGCAGGATGGATGGCCGTCTCTATCCTGCCCACTTTATTCAGCAGCTCCATAGAGCTGTATTCTATACCTCTGGAAAGACGCTCAAGCCTGCCCGGCTGCCTGGGCTTCTCTGCACGCACACGCCCACCCATTTTGACCTTTAAGTATTCCCTCACAGTGAAAGGCCTGAATGCTGTAAGGCGCTCGAGGTCTTTTGGTGTGGCATGCCTGCCCTCAGCGATACGGGCTACAGATTCAGCTGCCATTGCGTCCGCGCCAGCTTCATGTGCAGTGTGCGCCAGGTAGTTAGACCAGAACAGCGGGTTGTCCCTCACCAGCTTTTTCGCTTTTTCGCTTGCTTCGATCCCCCTAAACCTGCCACCCTTCTCCAAAAAACTCGAGAGTTGTGCTTCAACCTCATGCGGTTTTTCCCTGAAATACCGCGTCATACGAGCCTCATAATTTATGGCCTTGAAGTAATCATGCGCAAATTCGTGTGCTACTGTGTGCAAGGCCTGCTCCGCAACTTCGCGCTCAGCCTTGCTTTTAGCTGAGAGCTTCCTAAGGCGCTCAAGAGTGGTTTTAGGGACATATATGTCTACAGGACCCACATATGTCGATCCGCGAGGTCCGACTACCACATGATTGACATTCTGGCCTTCAACTTTCCACCCCGGCCTTGAGCTTATTTCGTCAACCGAGCGTATGCGTGTATTTCTGACCATGCGCTGAAACATCTTTCTTTCCCAGCGGTCGCCTATCTGCTCGCCTAGGCTGTCTACCAGCGCGTTATACAGAATCTTCCTCTGTCCTCTCTTTTTCAGGCTCAGCATCTTTAAATTCCGACTCTGAAGCTTTTGCACACTCTTGCATACTTTCGATTGCGCCTTTAATCTCTTCTTCCACATCCTCCAACTCGGCGTCGCGTATTACCTCATCCAATTTTTTTTGTGCTTCTTCTAGTGCCTTGCTGCCGAGATCAGGTTTAAACTGGCCCTCCAGTCCAAAGTATTTATTGAAGCGCCCTGTCGTACTTATGAGTTTAGTCCTTCCCTTCTTTTTGATGCTTATAAATTCCTTCTTGCGAAGTTCCCTGATGTACTCATAGGCACGGTTGCCGATGACTCTCACTACACCGCTTTGGTATATGGGCTGTTTGTAGGCTATAAGCGCCAGCGTTTTTATGAGTGCAGGGCTCAACTCCGGCTCGGGAGCGAGATAATAGACCTTGTCGCGAACATCCGGGTTTATTTCCAGCCTGTACCTTCCACCCGTCTCAGACATAACGATGCCCCCCTCACGAGCACCATACTCTTGCCTAAGCTCATGCAGGGCTTCCCTGACTGCAGCTATCGAAGCATTACCGCTAATCCTGGCCAAATCCTCGACGCTCTGCCAGCGCCCCGACATGAAAAGGGCGGCCTCTATGGTTTTCTTAGTTGTGTCCATCTATTTCGGTGAAAGGTATATGTCTCCGAAGAGGAGCTTTTGTTCCATATTTATCTTGTCCTTGTTTGCAAGGTGCAGCACCGGCATTAGGTATGCGACTACGCTTTCTTTTCTCCAATCAGAGACTAGCGCCTTGAATGTAGTCTTCTCGCCCTTGGAGAGCTTTTTTATGTCGCGATACACTTCCCTCATTATCCTCTCCATGTTCTTTTTGGAGACCTGGACATCCATCCTATTCTCTTTCTCGCTTTTCCAGGCTACCTCCTTTTTCTCTACCTGCGCCACTACACGCTTGAGGAATACTATAAGCTCCGGCAAGGTTACCTTCCTTTTAGGAATTCTCCTTACAAGGAGGCCCTGCTCATCTATTGTTGACGGCGGCAAGGGCTCGCCCGTTATCTCGTCCATATCGGCCGTCATGTCTTCACTTTCCTCCGCGTCGCCTCCGGAAAGGTTTTCCTCAAATATGAAGGTCTGGCCGGATACTATATCGCTCTTGAGCTTCAGAAGAACAGAGCCAACTAGTATTATCGTGCCCGGGACCTCAAAGTTCACCATCCGTATCTCCCTTATTTTCTCAAGGTAAGAATCGGTCAGGCTGCCCACGTCGATATCCCAGGGATTGAATCCCTCTCCGCCGACTATGTCGTAGATTATCCTCTTCCAGTAGGTTCCGCTCTCCGCGTATTGGAGTATATCCATTAGGTATTCCCTTCTTATTCTCAGGCTCCTAAGCCTCTATGGTCTGCATGTCCACACCGATTATCTTTGAGATCCCATCCTGCATATGCACCCCTATTACAGAGTCCATATGCTTAACAGTCTCGGGATTGTGGCTTATGAGTATGAACTGCGAATGCCTCCTGTTCTTCAGGAACTGCACAAGCCTTAATACATTCTCCTGGTCCAGGGCTGCATCCACTTCATCCAGGATATAGAAGGGGCTAGGGGTGACGCTTTGAGTGGCCATCAAAAATGCAATGGCCGTAAGTGTTTTTTCCCCTCCTGACAGCGCGTCGATGCTTATGCCTTCTTTTCCTTTGGGTTGTATCTGGAGTATCAGGCCCGAGTTAAACGGATCGCTCTCGTTCTCTAGCCTTAATTGGCCGTTTGTGCCCGGATAAAGCTGGGGTATTATCTGCTCAAAGTTCTCTTTCACCCTGTAGAAAGAGTCGAAAAAGACAGCCTTCTTCTTCTCCTCTATCGCTTCAATCAAATCATATATCTTTTCCTTTTCTATATAGAGCCTCTCATTTTTCTCCTTGATGTCGTCGTATTGCCTCAGCAGCTCTTCATACATATCTGCAGCCCTTAAATTGACCCCGTCTATTGCACCCAGCTCCCTTTCCAGCTCGTTGATACGCCGCTTGAGGGATAGCAGGTTTGCGCCTTCCAAGTCCTTTTTGGACGGAGGCTCGACGCCTTCCATAGATGCCTTCAAATCCTCCAACTTTGCGTCTACCTTGGCTTTCCTGACCTCCAGCTCGTTGCCCTCTGTCCTGAGCCTGTCCACTATTGCCTCCAAGCCCCCCTTTTTCTCGCCCAGCTCTTTCAGAAATTGGTTGAGCCTTTCCTGCTCTTGGAAAAGTTTCTGCGACTCTGCAGTGACCAGGGAATGCTTCTTCTCCAGCTCTTGTAGTGCTTTGCCGCCATCGCTTATCTGGTCTATGCTAACCTGAACCTTATTTTTAAAGTTTGAGATGGACTCATCCGCTTCCTTGTTCTGCGCATCTATGCTTCTGGCCTCAGAGAGGAGGCTCTCTATCTCGCTCCTGACGGCACCCTGCCTGTTCTGAAGCTCATAGCGCATTTCCCTTAGCTCGCGTATCTCGCCGTCAATGCCCTTCAGCGCTTCCTGCATCTCGTTGAAGGCTCCGATGTCCATCTTCCCCTCGACCTTTGCAAGCGCCCTGCCCTTTTCGTCTACTGCCTTTGCAAGCAGGTCCTTTTTCGCCCCCAGCTCCTTCTGCCGCTCCCGAAGGCCCGAAAGCTCTTTCTCAGCCTCCAATATAGCCGCACGGATCGATTCTGTTTTCTCCCTGAGGTTGGATTTCCTCTCGCGCATAACATCTATGTTTATCTTTTCTTTGCCCTCTAGCTGCTTCTCAAGCCTGGCTTCGCCGTCCTTCAAACTTGCTATCTCTTTCTTAATCGACTCCAGCTTTTTCTTCTTCTCTTCTGTGGAAGAAAAAGAAACCGCGGCTTTCTGGTAGAAGCCTCCGCTCATGGCTCCCCCCTTCTCCATAAGGTCGCCCTCAAGCGTCACCATCTTGAATTTGCCTATGCCCACCCTCCTTGCGGTCTCTATGTCCCGGACTACAAGAGTCCCTCCGAATATGAAATCGAACGCCTTTTGATACTTCTTGTCACACTTTATCAGATCCTTTGCATAGCCCAGCACGTCCTCCTCCTTTATCGGCTTGAGCTCCGGCCCGCTTATCTTATTGAGCGGCAGGAAGGTCGCCCTGCCTATTTTCTCTTTCCTTAATCCCTCTATGTAGAACTGTGCGGCTTTGTCATCTTCGACCACGAAACAGCCCGACTTCTTCCCTGCGGCGACGTCGAGGGCAATCCTGTATTTATCAGGCGCGCTGCCCAGGTCCTTGACCTGGCCTATCAGGCCTTTATCTTTTCTGGCTGCGATGAACTTTAGAGACTCGCTCTCGCCCATCTTTTGCTCCATCCTCTCGATGGTCCGTATCTCGCTCTCAGTCCTCGCGAATTCCTGAAAGAGCTCTGAGAGCCTGTTTTTGGTAACTTCTAGCTCTTTTGAGAGCTTGTCTGTCTTCTCTGCCTCCGCGCCGAGCCTGGCAAGCTCCTTTTCTTTCTCAGCCATCCCCTTCTCTAACTGCTCAAGAGTGCTTTTTTTGAGGCCGAGGGAAGACTTCACTTCGCCCTCTTTTCTGGTTGTAGATTCCAGCTCGCTCTCTGCAAGCATGAGTGCCTTTTTTTCTTCAAACAGCTTCTCTGAAAGGTTTTTCCTCTCGCTGTCAAGCGCCATGAGCTCTGAGTCGTCAAAGTCCTTTGCACGCTCTTCTCTCTCCTTCTCTTTGGCAAGAAGGGATTTCCCGAGTTTGTCTATTTCTAAAGCAAGCCCTTTGAGTGCGTCTTCCTTGGCTTTCGCTTCATCGCGAAGCCTTTTCTGGGCTTCTGTATTCTCTCTTTTCTTGGCATCGAGCCTGTCTATCTCGCCTCTCAAGAATTGTATCTCCTCCTGCCTTTTCTCGATGCCCGATTTGAGGGCGCCCATCTCGCCCTTTATCTGCCCGCTCTCACCTCCCGAAGATTCTACTATGTCTTTGGTTATCCTGTCAAGGCTTTGCTCGATGCCGTCTATCTCCTCATCGATTCTGGCAAGCTCCGTTATCCTGATCTCCTTTTCTTTGCCAAGAGCATCCATTCTCTTCTCTATTTCTCCCCCCTCATCATCGAGCTGATAGAGGCTTGAGTAATAATAGACGCTCCTGCTCTTTTTTAGCTCTTCCTGCATTCCCTGGTACTTCATCGCCATTTCCCTGTCTCTGCCGATTTCTTCCAAATATCCTTTTTTCTCGGATAGTATCAGGTTGGTATCGGATATCCTTCTCTCGACGACGCCCAATTCTTCTAGCGACTTCTTCTTCTTCTCCTCATAGCCCGATATTCCGGATATCTGGTCGAGGATTTCCCTTCTCTCTTTGGGCTTGACCTCGATGAAGCGCATCACATCGTTTTGCATGACTATGTTGTAGCCGTCCTTGGGTATGGAATGCTTCCCCAGCTTATCATGTAGACCGTCTCTCCTCACTGTCTTGGCATCAAGGCGGTAGACGCTCTTGCCGCTGCGGTCCACCTTGCGGTCCACCTCAAAGCCGGTTTCACCGTCATGAAAGCTCAAACTGACTTTTGCATGTGGCGGCTTGGCTTTGCCGGAGTGTATGAGCTCCTGGGCATTGGCAGCCCGCAGGTTCCGGCTGGGGTAGCCCAGGCCAAAGCAGATTGCGTCGATTACGTTGCTCTTACCAGATCCGTTTGGGCCTACGATAGCGCTTATGCCTTCAGGAAACTCTAACAGCGTCTTCCTTCCGAATGACTTGAATCCCAGGATCTCCACCCGCCTTAGCTTCATGATGCATGGACCTGTGCATTGGGCCTTAATAGTAATGGAAGAGCGAATAAAAATATACTCTCCTACAAATATCCAAAAATGCTTTTAAGCACGCGGCGTCAAACAAAAACCATGGAGTTCGACGGCGCCCTTGAAGGCCTCCAGGACCGGATAAATGATGAAATAGAATCTTACTTCAAGGAGAGGATAGCCGAGGCCGGAAGCTATCATAGCTATATGGGGCACATATACTCCAAGCTCCGCAGCTATGTGCTTCGCCCAGGCAAGAGGCTGATGTCCCTTAGTTGCCTGCTCACCTATCTAGGCTATTCTTCCCGTACCAATAAGCGAATCCTGCGCGCCTGCGTTGCAATAGAGCTCTATAGGCACGGTATCCTCATACACGACGACATAGTTGACGGTGACGAGACCCGCAGGGGGGGACCTGCATTCCACAAAGAGTTTGACGAAGAGACCGCACTCTTTGCAGGCAATATTCTGATTTCCCTGGCGTTCAAGTTGCTCATAGACCTCGAGCCTGCCTCTGCAGCATCGCTTGCCAGGGACTACCAGCATGTCAACGAGTCGCAGATACTTGATTTTGATTTCGAGGGAAGGATCCCTACTCCCGACGAATGGATGATAATGGCTTCAAAAAGGGCGCCCAGTGTATTCAGAGTCACCATGCTCACAGGCGCCCTGCTTGCAGGCGCTGAAAAAACCGAGCTGAAAAGATTGGATAAGGCCGCCTTCCACATAGGCATGGCTTTTGACATACAGGATGATTTGATAGGCTTATTCAACCAGGAGAACAATGACATATCCCGAAAGAAGAAGCCTCTGCACATATGTTATGCACACGCCATGGACAAGGGGTTTTCCAAGATCTATTCCTGCGGGAATGCAAGGGACGTCGCGAAGAGTGTGAAGTCCTGCGGGGCATTCGACGCAGCAAAGAAAGATATGAATTCACATGCCCGGAAGGCTGCAAAAATAATAGAAGCGACCCGGATGTCTGATAGATCCAAGGGGTTCTACAAAGATTTTATCAAGTATATAACAAACTCCATGGATTGGTATTCCTAAGGCGGCATACCTACGGCAAGACTCGCATAAACTATCGCTTTTTCGGATTATGACTTAAGGCTTTCTGCTCTTTGCTCGCTCTCTTCCCTGAGCCGCTCCCCGACGGGTTCGCCTTTGTAGAAGTCCACTTTCGCAGCGATTGAAATCTTGCTTGCCAGAGTTCGGGCTATCCTGCCCTTATTGGTCTTGGCGGCCTGGCTGACTAGCGGATGCACATAAAGCACGCCATACTTCGGCGGCTTTTTGTGTGTTTTTAGGAAGCGGAACATGGCCTTGTTGGCGCCCAGGACTTGTATTGTGGATGCTGGCAGCTTTGCCAGCCTCTCCAAAGAGCCTGCGCTCTCGAGAAGCAGTGCGCCCACATAAGGCGTCGCCACAGCAGAAAGATTGGGGGCTATGTCCATCATTCCACCCTCAATATATGACCTGAGAGAGGCCTCTTGTTTTGAAGAATCCAGGATTGACCTGGCATAAGCCTGTATTGCAGCCACGTCTTCACCGCCGACGGGCGAGCCCATGGACCCCTTTGCTACAGGGGGTATTAGTTTTGCGTATCGTTTATCATCGAGTATTCCGGACAAGGCAGCCTCCGACATCTCTTCCCTTGGGCCGGCTTTGCTTACTACCTTAGCATAATCCATGTTCTCTTTCAGCAGTTCGTTGAGCTCTGGGAAATGTATCGAGTACCATTCCCTGAGTGTCTCGCAGCGGGTGTTTAATTCGTTTTCCATAGCCCTCTGCGCACGCACCCCGTTGACAATTAGCTTGTCCCTGCCGAATCCCCTGCTCACGCCCAGCTTGGCCTTTTCCTCGTTTATCTTAGAAAGCAATGCAGGGAACTCGCTTTTCTTGCAGAAGCCCAGCTCTTCGGCGATGGCTGCCATCGGCAGGCGCCGGTTTTCCTTTTCGGCAGCCGGGTACTTTTTTCTCATAGCCGCTTCTTCGTGGCACTCTCCTGAAAGCTTTTCTGCTATGGCCTTTGGGTCTTTTGGGAATAAGGCCTTATCGATTATCTTGTCGCCCTCCATGGCAAGTATGCCGATAGGTGTCTTGTATATCTCCATCGTCTTAATTTGGGCTTTCTGGCAGAAAAAGCTCAGAGGTCCCTTTCTATCATATAATCGGCGATTCTTTTGAGCAGCTTTTTCGCAGGGGAATCCGGCAAAGCGCAAAGGCCCTTCCCCCCCTCTTCAATTATTTCTTTGGCCATCTTTGCGGCCCTATCTACAGAGCCGTACTTGTTCAACAGGGAAATGGCCTCGCGTATCTCAGGCTGGGAGTTCCTTTCTTTGTCCAGTATGTGCACAAGCCGCTTTTTTTCATGGTCCGTGCAGACCGAAAGCGTGTAGATGACCATCAGCGTGCGCTTCCCTTCGTTTATGTCTCCGCCAATTTCTTTCCCGTATTTTTTGACATCTCCGCGCAGGTTGAGGACGTCGTCGTGTATCTGGAAGCTTATTCCAATATCCATACCGAATTCGCCGAGCGCCGCTATCTGCTTTTCAGTGGCATCGGCGATGATGCCGCCCATCTCGCAGGAAGCTGCCATGAGGGCGCCCGTCTTCCTCTCTATCATGTTAAAGTAGTCTTTTTCCGTTATCTCCCATTTCTTCTGCTCGGCCCATGCTATGTCCAGCGCCTGGCCTTCGCAGACGCGCGTGACATAAGCGCTGAGGCCCTTGATTATCCTCTTGGCCTTCTTGGCTTCCATGTCGCCCACCGCGTCGCCCAGTACTTCATAGGCTCGGGAGAATATCCCATCCCCGCAGTTTATGGCAGTGCCCAGGCCATATTTGTGGTGCAGGCAGGGCTTGCCCCTTCTGAGCTCGCTCTTGTCTGCGATGTCGTCGTGAACCAGGGTGAAATTATGTATCATCTCTATCATGGCTGCTGTAGTTAATGCGTCTTCTTTTTTGCCTCCTACAGCTTCGCAGGATATCATACAGAGCGCGGGCCTTATTCGCTTGCCGCCCCTGCCAAACAAATCTCGCATCGGGGCGTACAACTCGTCGGGAAACTCTTTTATGTAGCGGGATATCTCTTTCTCTGCCAGCTTCGCATAGGAATCAAGCTCTTTTTTCAGTGAGTCCATCTTTTTTGCCTATTCGCTCAAAACAATAGGGGATATTAATTGCCCCAGCCTTAAAAATAATACGGCATAAATTAAGAACTTCCATGATATCAATAATAGATTACGGCGCAGGGAACCTGAAAAGCATCAGCAACGCCCTGAAGAAAGTGGGCGCTGATATAGAAGTGGCCGCGGCTGTAAACAGGAGCGCTGATGCGATAGTCCTCCCGGGCGTGGGGAGCTTCGGCGATGCCATGGAAAAGATTGCGCCATTTAAGCAGGATATGATTGATGCTATCTCCGATGGCAAGCCTTTTCTGGGCTTATGTTTAGGGCTTCAGGTGCTATTCGAGGGCAGCGAGGAGGCGCCCGGGGTTAAAGGGCTTGGACTGATAAAGGGCGATTGTAAGCGTTTCGATGAGGCCAGGGTTCCTAGCGGGAAAGTGCCTCATATGGGTTGGAATGGTCTACAGTTCCGAGTTCCGAGTTCCGAGCCCGCGCCACAAAATCCCATATTCGAGGGAATCTCCGAGGGCGAGAGCTTCTACTTCGTGCACTCTTTCTATGCGCCCCTTGTGGAGGAAACCTCTGCTGCCTGCAATTACGGGCAGGACTTCTCGGCAGCCGTCCAGAAGAAGAATGTCTTTGCCTGCCAGTTTCATCCCGAAAGGAGCGGCGAAGCTGGGCTGAGGGTGCTTGAGAACTTCGTTAGGCTGGCAAGGAAATAAAGGGGAGTAGAAAAAAGAAGGGGCTTATAAGCCCCCGAATGCGAAGCCCGCCGGATTAAAAGAGCCAGCCATGCTTATCGAGCTTGACATCGCCGCAAGGAAGATTGCCATCAATATCATACCTATGACAAAGGCTATCACCAGCAGTATCAAATAGGTTACGATCACTCCGGCTATGCCGGCCCCCCATGTCGTGCCGTTAGCCATCGCGGCTGCTCTACCTTCCAATAGTACCATCCACACTATAAGCAGTATGACTCCGACTAACATCAATACCCCCAAAGCCATCATGCCTACTGCATCGGCCGGGTTCACCTGGGTTACCCCATACGCAGTCACTGCTGGTGGGGCTGCAAGGCCTATCAGCAGACCTATTATCATTATAGGTACCATTATGAACAGCATCAGGGCTGCATTGACATAAGACAGAAGGCCCACAGTCTTTCCGAAATCTGCAACCTTATTGCCTATCGATGCAGTCAGCTTTGCAACCATCCATGAAAAGAGCAGGAACATCCCTATGCCCAAGGCTATCATTATCACACTCATTATGACTGTCATGACCATAACCTGGCTAGCCATACCTTGGAAGGCCGCGGGCAGGCGCATGAGCTGGACTGCACTGCCGACAATCGAAATAACATTATATATCACCAGCGTAAGCACTAGCAGCTTCAATCCGTCCCCTACGTTCGCACCGTCCTTCAGCCTCTCAAACGTCTTCGTCGGGCTTGTGAGGACGCCCTTAAGAGCTCCAAATTCTATGGCCATTTTGTTTTTGTATTAGCTTTAAGCTAGGGTATTAAAAGAAAGGAAGAATAAAAATAAATAAAAAAGAAAAGGTGGATTGGCTTATGCTTTGCTCACCAATCCGAGTATTCCTGCGACTATGCCGAGGATTGTCCCCGTAAGCAAAAAGCCGCCTCCGCCGAAGATACCTACAATTGCGAACACCAGCGTTAGGATGCTGCCCATCTGCCTCTTAGCCGGGTTCTTTATCATCATACCTCCGATGAGGCACATCACACCTGCTACGATGGACATTATCGCTGGTATCAGTATTATCATAGTCGGGTCGAATGCCGGTGCTCCATAATAAGCGCCGTAAGCGCCTGCCATCGAGCTTAGTGTTCCCCACATCAGGAACAGCATAACAGCTCCGCCTATGAACGACACTGCAGCAATAATAGCCAGTATCATCGCAATCTGCGAATAGTCATTCTCTGCCATTTTTTAACCTCCTTTTAGTCTTGAATTATTTGACTGTGAATAGAATGAATAAGAGCTTAAAAACCCCTCAAACGTATGTGTTTAGCTAAATCGGGCTAAAATCGCCTAAAAACCGAAAAGAATATGGCGACTGCGCCATTATTTACACATGCCCGAACACCCGGAAGACCT
>CAYMNU010000077.1:0-3081 GCA_964391885.1 uncultured archaeon
GATAGGCTCTGCTATAAAGGTCAATCTCGAGGGGCTTTCGGCCTTCGAGGCCTACTGCCTTGGCTTTCCCGCTTACTCCCTGGGCATCGCGGCATGGGCAGTCCCTGAGCTGATGGCTTATTTCTGCGCAGCGGTGGCGGGTGGGATAGCGTCCGTGGCGGTGATACGCCATCACTTCATGAGCGAGAAGTTCTGGCTGGTCATGCTGGATGCAGGTATTATTATGCTTGTGGGTGCCCTGCTGGTATTCGTGGGTTCATATATCGAGCACTTCTTTGTGTAACCAATATTACTTAAAATTATATTCTTAATATTATATTAATATTATCTTAATATTAATTTAAGGAAAATCAAATTCTAGGGCTTTAAATGGAAAAGATATTGATACTCGACAACGGAGGCCAATACGTACATAGGATATGGAGGACTCTCCGCGAGCTTGGGCAGGGCTCGGAGATAGTCCCCCGCGAGAAAATAGGCGAGAAACTGGGCGAAAAACCCGACGGCATAATACTCAGCGGGGGGCCCACATCTGTCTACGAGGATTCATCAGTTGCCAAGGGGATACTCGAGCTGAATGTCCCGATACTAGGCATCTGCTGGGGCCACCAGTTCATTGCGCATAGCCTCGGTGGAGAGGTCAGGTATGGTGAAAAGGGGGAATACGGGCATAGTGTAGTTTTTGTCGATGACGAGGATACTATACTAAAGGGAATGCCGCAGAAGTTCCAGGCCTGGGTCTCCCACCGCGACGAAGTAGTGAAGCTCCCGCCGGGTTTTAGGGTGCTTGCACATTCCGAGGCATGCAGAATCGAGGCGATGGCATGCGAAAGCAAGCGAATTTACGGCGTCCAGTTCCATCCCGAGGTTTTTCATACCCAAGACGGTAAAATAGTGCTCGAAAATTTCATAGAGGTTTGCAATGGCTGAAGAAAACAAGGACCTGATGGATCTTCTTGACAAGCTCAAGAAGATAGATTCCGGCGAAGGGAAGGGCGCAACCCAAGAGGAAGTGTCAAAGGAAGAGCAGGACGAGAAACCCTCAGAGAAAGCCGAGGAGAAGCAGGAAGAGAAAGCCAAGGAGACGACCAAATCAGGCTCGGGCGATAAGGATTCTGAAGAAGCAGCCCCAAAGAAGATGGGCGTTATGACCTCCGAGCTCTACAAGAAGATAGAGGCCATCGAGAGCGACATACGCAGCAAGGAAGAAAAGATAAACCTCGATTTAGAGAAGCTTGACGCGCTTGTCGAGGCGTTGGGCGAGAGGGAAGCCGAGCTCACAGAGAAGGAAAGCGAAGTCGCCGAAAAGGACAAGGATCTCTCTAAGCAGATAGAGAACATGAAGAAGGTCAGGGAACAGCTCGAGAGCGTGCTTAAGTGAGTAAAGAAGCCCCCATCTGCGCCGATATGCATGAGTATGTGAGGCAGCCCCGGCGATGTTAGCGAGTCGAAAAAATGAAAAATGAGACATGCGCATGCGGCGCGCGGGCAAGGGAGACAACGACAGGCTTGGAACTTTTCGGCGGGGGCGTCGTTCTGAAGGGGATGAGGGTGCTTTACTGCCCTGGGTGCAAAGAGGAGATCCTGACCTCAGAGCAGGCTGCAGAGGCTGGGAGAATATACCGCGAGTGTTTTTAAAGACTGCGATTCAAAATTGCTTATGAACCCGGGTGTTCCGATGCCCCTCTATGACGGGGGGAGTGCCATTCCGGCAGGGACACCCGATGATTCATTCTCCCCGCAAGTCCGACAAATGTAGTGGAAAATACATTAGTCTTTGTTGACATCGGCTATCTGAAATTAATTGCCGAAGAATTTACCGGCGCTAGCTTAAGCAGTATAGATGTCAATAGGCTCTCTATGAAAATAGCCCGGGAGCAGGGTTTATGGTGCAAAAAACTATTCTGCTATCTCGCTCCGCCCTACCAAGGCAAATCGCCGACAAAAGAGGAGAAGTCCAGAAAAGCCCGCTACGATAAATTGGTTAATGCATTGGGTAGGTGGAAAGGTGCGATAGTCCGCGAAGGCAGATGCCAGAAAATCGGAAGGAATTTTAGGGAGAAGGGTGTCGACACCCTGATGACTATAGACCTTGTGACAAGGCCCATCAAGGAGAATGCTAAAACGGTGATATTGCTCACCTGTGATACGGACTTCGTCCCCGCGATGGAGTATATTAGGTCGGAACTACAGACAAAAGTGATAATCTATTATTATGCCGACAGGAAAAGGCATTCAAAATTCTCGATGTCCAACCACATCTTGGCGGCCTGCGACAAATCCGTCATGCTGACCAAACGGCATTTTGAGGCTTGCCTGTTGCAAGAGAGTGCCAGGGGCAAGCAAACAGGGGCCTGATGAAGAAACTGTTAAAATGCGGTTAGCCCGGTCGTGATAATCCACATGCTGCGAAGGGGGTTTTTATAGGAAAAACTTCTAGAATAAGCACCAACCGGAGAGAGCATAGCCCTATTAGCCTAAAAAGGCTCCAAAAACCGAAACCTTTTTATAGGTTGTGGGGTTAACATACACGAGATTTGCCACGAAGGTGCAAAACTAGGGAGCTTTCGCTCAGCAGGCGCCGTGAGCGCCTGGGATATGCGAGGCTCTCAATCACGTTTTATAGGCATTTTGCCTGTTATCTATATACAAACCAAAATTTTGGTACGAAAAATGAAAACCACAACAATTGGAAGGATCGGGGCTATTGTCACCGGTGCTGCGATGTTGGGTACTGCAGTAGCGAGCGCCCTTGCGGGTGCCGTGACTGTCGATGCTAATCTAAGTAGCGGCTTCTTCTATGACGCCAACATGAACCCCACGGTTCAGGTAGTCGTCGGTGAGAAAGCCCAGGCATCAGACGGTGCAGCTGCAGGCCAGATTGCAGCCATGATCGGTAACATGGCTTTCTCCACTGAGACAGTATCTGCTCCCGGTGGAACGAAGACAGCGTCAGGAGGAACAGCAACATGTACCCCTGATGCAGCCCAGTGCGATGTCGGAGAAGGCAGCGCACAGGGTGCAGTGACCCTTAGCTGGGACGCGCTAGGGCTCGTTGGTGAGCTCCAGCAGAGAGAGATG
>CAYMNU010000078.1:0-4745 GCA_964391885.1 uncultured archaeon
GGCACAGATAAGATGAAAGAGATTTCCCTGGCCATACACGCCGGGGCGAAGGCCTACTTGTCCCAGCAGTACAAAACGCTTGCGGTATTCTTTGCTGCAGTGTTCGTGATTCTTCTGGCGTTGGCCTTTATGGATGACAAGGTGATGAACATTTACGTCCCATTCGCCTTTTTGACAGGCGGCATACTATCCGCGCTTGCGGGTTATGTCGGGATGACGATAGCTACAAAATCCAATGCCAGAACCGCCAATGCAGCCAAGAACTCGCTTAACTCCGGCCTAAGGGTGGCTTTCTCGGCAGGTGCCGTGATGGGCTTATCTGTGGTTGGTTTGGCCTTGTTGCAGGTCCTGCTTTGGTATGCCATACTCTCTTCACAGGGCATGCCGCTTGTGCAGATGGCCTCGGTGATGCTCTCTTTCGGTATGGGAGCTTCCTCAATGGCGCTGTTCGCAAGAGTGGGTGGGGGCATATATACAAAAGCTGCCGACGTAGGCGCTGATCTTGTAGGCAAGGTGGAAGCCGGCATCCCGGAAGACGACCCGAGGAACCCGGCAGTCATAGCAGACAACGTGGGTGACAACGTGGGCGACGTCGCGGGAATGGGCGCAGACCTTTATGAGTCTTACCTAGGCTCGCTGATAGCTGCCATGTCGCTAGCTGCAGTGGCATTCATGGGAAGCGAGCTTCTATTCAATGCAATAACCCTGCCGCTGGTGATTGCGGCAGTGGGCATATTCTGTGCGGTGATAGGGACATTCCTTATCAAGGCAAAAGAGGATGCCTCCCAAAGTTCCCTGTTATGGGCGCTTAGGAGGGGTATCTGGGGTGCTGCCATACTGACTGCAGTAGTCTCGTTCTTCGTGGTACAAGAGACTCTGGGCAGCGAGAACCTGGGCATATATCTTTCAGTTATCTCAGGGCTTGCCGCAGGGATAGTCATAGGCTTCGCGACTGAATACTACACCTCTGCAGAATACAAGCCGACTAAAAGGCTTGCTGACGAGTCCAAAACAGGCCCCGCAACTATAATCATAGGCGGATTGTCTTTGGGCATGATGTCGACCTGGGTACCCGTGCTAACCGTATGCGCGGGCATCGCCGCAGCATTCTCATTTGCAGGCGGTTTCGACAACGCGGCAATGGGCCTTTATGGAATAGGCATAGCTGCTGTTGGCATGTTGTCCACATTGGGCATAACCCTTGCGACTGACGCGTATGGGCCAGTGGCCGACAACGCAGGCGGCATAGCCGAGATGTCGGGCTTGGGTGAGAAGGTGAGGAAGAAGACTGACGCGCTTGACTCATTGGGCAACACGACAGCCGCAACCGGCAAGGGTTTCGCCATAGGCTCCGCGGCCCTGACCGCGCTGGCATTGCTTGTAGCCTTCCAGAACGAGATAGCGAGAGTTGCCGTCGATATGGGCAAGGTGATAATACTGGACCTTTCCCTGACGAACCCTATAGTAATAATCGGGCTCTTCATCGGGGGAATGCTGCCCTTCTTGTTCTCGGCAATGACTATGGGTGCTGTCGGCAGGGCTGCCGCAGGCATAGTCGAGGAAGTCCGTAGGCAGTTTAAGGAAATAAAGGGCCTGATGAAAGGAACGGCAAAGCCGGATTACAAGGCATGCGTTGCGATAGCCACCAAATCCGCGCAGCGCGAGATGATCTTGCCTTCTGTATTGGCAATAGCCGCACCTATAAGCGTCGGCATACTACTAGGTCCCGCAGCCGTTGTTGCGCTGCTGACAGGAGCCCTGGTAACAGGCTTCGTGATGGCTGTATTCATGGCCAATGCTGGCGGCGCATGGGACAATGCCAAGAAGTACATCGAGGCTGGCGCTCTCGGCGGGAAGGGAAGCTTCTCGCACAAGGCGGCGGTCGTCGGCGACACTGTCGGAGACCCATTCAAGGACACATCAGGCCCGAGCCTGAACATCCTCATCAAGCTGATGAGCATGGTGTCCATAGTATTTGTGGGAGTCTTCGTGGCACTGGCTTAAGGGGGAAACCCCTTCCTTTTCTCTTTTTTATAAGCGATAGCTCTAACTAGCCTGCAATGGACTCAGCAAAAAAAGGCGATACGGTAGAGGTGGACTACACAGGCAAATTCGAGGACGGCCAGGTCTTTGACAGCTCTGAAGGGCGGGACCCGCTAATGTTTGAAATAGGTGCAGGGCAGGTAATACCCGGCTTTGAGAACGCGGTGGATGGAATGTCTGTCGGCGAGACAAAGACTGTTACTATACCTCCGGAAGAAGCCTATGGCAAGAGCGGTGCGCATCCTCTGGCAGGCAAGACCCTAGTCTTTGAGATAACCCTAGTCGGAATCAATCCCCCGGCGATTTAAGGGCATATTCTTTTTTACTGGATTATAACCTATACGGGTCCAGTAAAAGACGCCGCAATGCATTGCGGCGATGATTTTTATATTCCCAATCCTAATATATGGGCCAGGAAGATGGAAAAGCGAAATCCCGGAGCCCTACTACTCCCCTTCATAATCTTTGTGGTGGCAATAATATTTTTATTTTCCTTACTTACAGGAATTCCTCATAATTCTTCTCCCCGGCTCTACGAATGCGGCGACAGCATAATGACTGCCATCCAGTCAAAAAATGTAATAACAGATCTTAGCAATTTCAATAGTAGCTCCATAAAAGAACTCATAAATGACACCCCTGAAAATATATGCATCTCCCTTTATGTAAGCAAAGACGACACGGCATTTTACTATGCAGATACCCGATATCGTGAAAACTGCAGCGAAACTCTGACTCCGCCAATGCTTGAGATGAACGACACGATTTCCCATGCGGGAATCCAATATGGCCTCTGCCTAAGGCTAACCGACTCTCTTGCATAATCCTTTTCAGGTACGTTCATAGCTATTTTTTGGTTTTTAAACCAATCCCGTCTAAATTACCCGCTTGATTTAGCTTAAACTAGGCTTTCTAAAATGTATTACAAAATCGAATTGCGAGACTCTGTAAGGGTTCCGCCCCAGATGTTTGGGCTCGACCCGGTCAAGAGCATGAAAGATATACTCGACAAGGAGTATGTGGGCAGGATGGACCCGGATATGGGTATAATTGTCTCAGCCATAGACGTTAAGGACATAGGCGACAGCTATATAATACCTGGCGACGGAGGTGCATATTATGATACTACTTTCACTATGCTAACCTATAAGCCGAAGCTGCAGGAAGTGGTTGAGGGCGAGTTCAAGGAGATTGCCGAGTTCGGCGCTTTCGTCTCGATAGGCCCGATAGACGGCTTGGTGCATGTCTCCCAGATAATGGAGGACTTCGTCAACTATAATGAAAAAGAGCAGCAGTTTGACGGCAAGGAGAGCAAGCGCTCGCTAAAGATGGGCGACAAGGTACGGGCCCGCATAGTCACAATCAGCAAGAAATCTACGCTTCTTGATACAAAGATAGGCCTTACTATGAGGCAGCCGGCACTTGGAAACCTGGGTTGGCTGGAGGCTGATGCGAACGCGGCAGGCAAGAAAGACGTGCCTGTAGCAAAAGAATCAAAAAAGCCCAAGGAGGCGAAAAAGTAAATGGACCTTGCATGCCCCAAATGCGGAAAAGTGTATTCTGAATTGCAGAGATGCCCCCATGACGGCGCCCAGCTCACAAGGGACTGGAGCGGAAAAGCGGCGGTGGTGGATCCAGAGAAAAGCAGGATTGCCAAGCAGATGGATACCAGCTTGAAGGGAATATACGCGCTTAAGATATAAGTCCCTTCTCTATGCACAGTAAAACAGAGTTGAAGGCATGATTAACATACAGAAGGACCTTATCCTGACGGATACTCTCAGACAAGAGCTTGCCGAGCCCATGGGCAGGGTGCTCGAGTGCTATGAAGTTCTCAAAGAGCTGAAGCACAATAGAAACCTTGTCACAATCGGCGATTCTGTATCATCCTTTTTCATTCGCCAGGGCGAGCCCCCTAACCTGATAATCTGGGACGGGAACACCAAAAGGCAGCCCATAGATGCTAGTACGCATGAGCTGCTTTCCGGCTATGCCGCTCCGCAAGAGGTTGAGAATCCTCCCGGAACATTGACCAAAGAGGCATGGGATGCGGTCTCGTCATCGCTTGGCAGGAAGAAGGCTTCAGTCTTCGTCAAGGGCGAAGAAGACCTGCTTGCACTGCCCGCAATACTTAATTCCCGGGACGGCACTTATGTGGTATACGGCCACCCTCCGGGCAAAGGGGCTATTTTAATAGTTGTCAGTCCAAAAATAAGGTCCCTCTTTGAGGGCATATTATCGCGCTTTGATGAGCGCAAATAAGGCTAAAATGAAAATAGAGATTGCAAGTGAGGCCAAGAACTCGTTTCTCGGCAGGAAAGAGATAACATTCCAAACAATCGGCAAGCCGACACCCTCGCGCGAGGCGCTGAAAGCAGAGCTTTCCAAGCTTATAAAAGCCAACGAACAGCTTATTGTGATAGACTTGGTAGACCAGAAAACCGGATCCAACCTGGTAATCGGGAAGGCAAAGGTCTACGACAATGAAGAAGTGATGAAGAAGGTGGAGCTGGATTACCGGAACAAGAGAGGCGTGAAAGAGAAGAAAGAAGAGGCGCCTGCTGAAGCGGCGAAAGCCGAATAATCAAAATGGCAGACAAAAAGAAAGAGGCAAAAGAGAAGATAAAATCCCAGAAGTGGAAGATGTATGAGATAAGCGGAGACTCTGCAAAAGCCAAGAAGAGCTGCCCGAAGTGCGGCCC
>CAYMNU010000079.1:0-1764 GCA_964391885.1 uncultured archaeon
CGGACTGGCTTCCTAAAAAAGCCGAGATACCTCATATTTTGGTCCCGGGCGGAGGCAAGGTACACATGATGCCAAGAAAGTCGGACATTAGGAATATCCAGATGCTAAAAGAAGAGGGAGTAGTAATCTTAGAAACCCCTAAAAAGCTTTTGGCTACTCTGCCCTAAGTCATTTAT
The DNA here is from genome assembly GCA_964391885.1 of uncultured archaeon. Lineage (GTDB taxonomy): Archaea > Altiarchaeota > Altiarchaeia > JAFGQM01 > JAFGQM01 > CAYMNU01. The sequence goes on from CAYMNU010000079.1 coordinate 177, forward strand.
GTTTCCTTCTTTGTTTTTTCCTGTCCTTTTTATTTAGACTGCGTTCTTTTCTTCTCAACTTTCGCAGGAGAGCCAGGTCGGGGGTGTGCTCGCTGACTACTCTCTTTGCACCCTTTTTGTGTTTCCGATTGGCAGCCCCTGCTGCCCCGGCTACAATAGAGCCTCCGATTGCAAGATGCATGGGCATGTCCTTGGAAGCCCGTCTTAGTTCCTGCTTAGTCGGGAGTTTTGGAGAAACGGGGCGTATAATCTTTAATGCCTGCAAGCTTTGGGCAGGAGTCATCTTATAATCCCCTACAAAATCTCTTCTTGCTGTGGACTGTGCTGACATTGCCTCTTGTCGAAGCCTCTCCAAATCGGCAGGAGACGCATTGCTTCGTCTGGCAGAAATATATGCCTGGGTAGCAGAACTAATCCGAACATCGAGTGCCCGGTTGGCATAAAAATTGCGCGCGCGCCCCCAGCTTCGTTCAATATGCCTTATCTGGGGAGATAGGAGAGTACCTGCTACAAAAAGAGTTGCACCCCATTTGACGGCAGGGCGTATAGTGCGGGAGACTATGGTTTTACCTCTGCGTTCCCTGGCAAATTTAAGGCTTAGGGCATCCGAAACTAGTTTTTTTGAAATGCCTTCGTGAGCCTCTGGCTGGAATGATGCTGATGCGGCCTGTTTCGAAGCTGCATTTATAAGCGGAACGTCCACATTGCCGACCCCACGAGTTAGCCACCTCTGGGCTGAACGATATTTTTCTACATAGTCCCCTGTTTTTCCGGTTTCCTGTTCACGGATATTGCGCTCCTTGATTGCAAGGGATAGGGCTCGATCTGCCTTAATGGATGAGAAGAGAGATGAGACCCCACGTTTGGGAAGCCGAGCTGCCGCCGATGTAAGATATGTTGTCTCTACAGGTGAAAAACCGTGGGATTCTGCAATTTTAGCTACATTCGAATTTGAGAGCATCGAAGACCTGATTTCCTTTCGCACGGAAGGCTTCATTTTATATAGTTAATTATTACATGATAATGCTTAAATAATGTTTTTATGCGTGTTCAACCCAAATATATCGTATAGTTTATAATTCGACTAAAAAGTTTTTAAGCGAATAATCTCAAAGGGTAGGCTAAGATGCCTGCAATTATTTTTGATTTGGATGGTACTTTGGTTGATACGCTGCCAGTATATCTCGCAGCGTATGAAAAAGTCCTTAGAAAGAATCTTAAAGAAAACCCGGACAAACGGATCATAAGCGAGAAGTTCGGCAAATGCGCTACTGACATCATGGTGGGTATACTGGACGAGATGGGCATCGATCCCAAACCCGAAAGGGTTGAAGACCTGATATTACAGATACGCGATGAATTCTCTTCTCAGATAAGAGAGCTTATACTTCTGCCGAATGTGCCCGGGATACTAGAAGGCCTTAAAGGCATGGCCAGGATAGGCCTCGCGACATCTTCAAGGCGCTATGCGGCAGAGGGAGTCCTCAAGAAATTTGATATGGAGAAATATTTTGATGCGGTGGTTACCGGCGAGGACGTTACTCGCTCGAAGCCTGCTCCAGACATATTCCTCGAGGCAGCAAGGCGA
>CAYMNU010000080.1:0-10541 GCA_964391885.1 uncultured archaeon
GCGGATCTGGGGTTCCTTCATCACATAAGTCGTTTAATGTCGTGGGATTCCCTGTCCAAACATGCTCTTTCGCATCGTCTCCACATGCCCCGTCGATTACCATCGGGCTGCTGCATGAAGCGTTATTACCTCCACCGCTCACGTTGCAGGTCCAGAAATAATTAGTCCCGTCATCGCCTAAGCTGTGTGGGTCTCCCTCAATGCAGCTGTCCATGGAAGCTCCGCACTTTGCATGAGCAACATAGCAGCTCACCCCGCAGTTAGTCTCGCATCCCGCACAGTTGTCCCAAAGGTAATCCCTGTCCATCCTGCACATCATACAGTCAAAGGTCTCGGCGCTGCTCTCGCCCAGGTCGGTCGATGTCGTTGACATGAAGAAAGCCACTACTATTATAACAATTATGGCTACGGCGATTATCAGCAAATACTCCATAGCTGTCTGGCCCTTTTTTTCCATGCGCATTACTAATGCCTTCCGGAATAAAAATCCTTTAGAAGAACGAGCCCATTATGATGAACACGAGAACACTTAGGCATGCCGCCGTTGCAACAGGCTTCATGGGCCCTTTAGCAAAAATGGAAACAGGAACCATAAACAAGAAAACAGGAAGCAGTAGGCTCGCATCCGTTCTATTGGAATGGCGTGCCCCGAAGAGGAATCCCAGCCCGGCAAGCACGAGAATGAGTACAAGCACGCCAAGATAAGTGAATACCTCCTTGTTCTCCTCGCTCGCATCGTCACCGCTGAGCTCCTTGTTCCTGACTATGGCCGCGAGGATGAAGAGTCCTATGATTATCGCAAGCGGGTCCATTACATGACTATCTGGAACAGCAGCACCAGCGTAACCAGCATCGAGAGCATCTGGGCGCTGCCCTTTGTGTACATTGTGATGAGCCCGAACAACAGTGTAAGCGGCATGATAAGGCTTTGCACTACTCTCCCAAAGCCGAAAAAACCGAAGCTCCAGAAAAGAAACACGACGCCCAGAAGCGCATAAGCTAGTTGCCAGTTCTCTTTCTTGCTCACGCTTGCAACGAGCAGCAGCGTGAAGCCTATGAGGAGCCCCCCCAATGCAGGTGAAACCATTTGTTACTACTAATTGGTTGTTAAAAACTTAAAAAGCCTAATCTTTAGATAATTGCCGCCAGAACGATTACAACTGCAATAAAAGCAGAAAGAAGCTGCAGGCTTCCTTTTGTTTTGACGGCAGCCACTGAAAATAAGGCAAAGGCAAGCAATGGCGTTCCTACTCCTATGCTCGCTTTAGATGACAGCAAAGGAAGTGACCAGGCCACGGTTACTAAACCCGCAATCAGCAAGAAGGCTTTTGCAGCAGTGTTTTTGTTTTCTTTGTCTGCCAGATGCACCAAATACATCCCCAAGGCCAATGCCAACAGGCCCACACTGTTAAATACCGGTGCCATTGCCTCTAATAGTGGTTAAAAATATAAAAAGATTAGATTATCGCAAACCTTAAAATATTTAAATAATTGCCGATTGTAAAATCCCTGTGGATTCTGATTCTATGGCTGCTCTAGGCGAAGAGCCTGAAAATGATGCGGAAGTTACTGTGAAGCAGGTAAGAAAGTCATCCCCCAAAGACGAAACCGCAGTCCAGAAGAAGATAACCGATACCTTTATCGGTTCAGGCATACTTCTCAGCGGCCAGGCAGCAGGTGTCATAAAATCAAAGGGCATAAAGCCCGACAAGATAATCTCACTGGCTCAAGAAAAGGGTGTATTCCTTGTGACAAAAGAATTTGTAGAAGAGTTCTTTCCTGAAGAAACGCGGGAGAGCCTGTCATTTGTAATCCGCCGCGGAAAGCCGGCGACCGCCTCCCAAATCGAGGCTAATCTCGTTTTCGACAAGGACAAAGACGTCACAGGACAGTCCACATCCGAAGGCACAATAGAAAACTTCATAGAGCTCTTCAGGGACCGCTACAAAAGGATGAAAGGCATTTTGATGAACCGGGCCAGCCTTCGCGACGCCATCGACATCGGCAACCTTGAGAAATACCGCGACCAGCAGGTCAAGGTCATAGGCATGATAAGGGAACTAAGGCGCTCAAAGAGCGGCAACCTCCTTATAGAAATAGAAGACCCTACCGGGAATGCGCTAGTCGTCGACTACAGCGAAGCGGCGCAGAAGAAGACGATTCTTGTAAACGATGAGGTTATCGGCGTAACCGGCACGGTGAAAGGCGATCTTATACTGGCTCAGGAGATAATAGAGCCGGACATACCAATGGCCCGGCCGGAGCCGAATTGCGAAGACCCTATTTCAATGGCATTTCTTTCGGATATACATGTAGGCTCCCTGCTTTTCAAGGAACGAGAATTCCGTAGCTTTATTGACTGGCTTAATCTTTCAGGCTCGGGCAACCGAAGGGAAATAGCAGAATCGATTAAATACCTTTTCGTTGCAGGCGATTTGGTGGACGGCATAGGTATATACCCCGGCCAGGAGGGCGAGCTTGCGATACCTGATATTTACAAGCAGTATGACTACTTCACACGCCTGTTTGAGCAGATCCCCGATTACATTGAAGTCATAATAGCTGCAGGCAACCACGATGCCATAAGGCGAGCGGAGCCGCAACCCTCGCTGGAGAGCCTGCTCGAAAAGCTGTCCGAGAAGCCAAACATCCACCTAGTTGGCAACCCTGCAAGGGTGAAGGCACATGGATTTGAGGTTTTAATGTACCATGGAACGTCTATGGACGCAATGATATCTTCCTTGTCCCACTTGTCATACGACAAACCGGAACGCGCCCAGATAGAGTATTTAAAGAAGCGCCATTTGTCTCCAATTTATGGCACAAAGGAGCAGATAGCGCCCGAGGAGAGGGATTTCATGGCGATTGATTTTGTTCCTGATATCTTTCATTGCGGCCACGTGCACAAGAACGGATATGCCACTTACCGCGGTGTCAAAGTCATCAATTCTGGCACATGGCAGGCACAGACCGATTTCCAGCAGCAACAAGGCCATATGCCCACTCCCTGTCAAGTGCCCGTTCTGGACATGCAGTCCAATCAGCTGAAGGTGCTTAGTTTTGGGTAAATCAAAATAGCTGAAAAATCAAAGCTCAGACAGTATTTTTCCAATCAATGCCGGCTCAATGCCCTCGCTCAGAAGCCTGGAACCTACCATGCGTTTGAGCCCTGTTTTTTCCGGGCTTCCTCGCTCAAAGCCCTTTCCCCTCTCTCGCGCCACTGCCAAGTAATCCCTGAGATGGTCTGGAACCATAGACTTGGGGCTTTCCCGTGTTGCAGGGCGCGTAAGCTCTCTAAACTCCGGGGCATTTGTACGCCTCGCGACAGCCCCATTAGGCTCAGTAGTTTCGGCGACAGATTTTTTGACATCGGGTCTTGGGACTTTGGCTTCCGATCTACCTGGTGAACGGGATTTTCTTTTGTCTGGTATATTCCTTTCATGCTCTCTCCACACTCTGCGTGCTTCTGCTATGTTCTCTTTAGCTATATGCCGGGTCTTGCCATCCGGGAATAGGGCGAAGCGATGGAGTGGCCTGCCAAAATTGAATGCAGTCACCGGAATGCCCTCTAAGCCGCTTTTCGGTATCCTTACAAGCTCCCTCTCCTTTGCAACTGCAGGAGGCTTTCTTTCAGTTCGCCCTGCTGCAATCTCGCCTTTCATCCGCTCAATGCTTTTCCTGATTCTCGCTGCTTGTTCTTTTTCTGCCGCTAATTGAGCCCTCAAGAGGCTTCTTGCATCCATAGGCCTTTTTGGGGCACTTTTCCTAGGTTTTCCTTTCATAATCAACAGACATGCAGCACATCCCTTCTGTACTTCGCAAGCATCGGGCTCATCTTTCTCTCTGGCGGCTTCGCCTTTGCGAGCCTCTCCATAATCTCGATATTACTTAGCTTGACATCCAGCTTTCTTCCCGGGATGTCCACTGTGATTATATCCCCGTCTCTGACTGCGGCCAGCGCTCCTCCCTTGAAGGCCTCTGGCTCTATGTGGCCGATGCATGGCCCGCGGGTCCCTCCCGAGAAACGCCCGTCAGTGAGCAGGGCTACTCTCTTGAACCCCGCCCCGCTTATAGCTGCAGTCGGCGTGAGCATCTCGGGCATTCCCGGCGCACCAGCCGGTCCCATATAACGCAGTACGATAACGTCTCCCTCATTTATCTTTTTCTTGGAAATAGCTTCCATGACCCCTTCCTCAGTGTCGAAGACCTTTGCAGGCCCCTCGATGAGCATGGCCTCCGGCTCTACGGCAGTCTGCTTCACTACTGATGCTTCCGCGAGGTTGCCTTTCAAAACGGCTATACCGCCCTCTTTGTAGAACGGGTTTTCCAGGGGTCGGATAATTTCCCCGTCCTTGATCTTCCCTTCTTCTGCGATTTCCCCAATGCCCTTACCATTCACTGTTTCCGAGTTCCTGAGTTTGTCTTTAAGCCTGTTAAGCACTGCGGGTATGCCACCCGCCTGGTCTAAATCTTCCATGACATAAGGGCCCGCAGGCCTGATATGGCAGATGTTCGGGGTCTCTTTCGCCAAACGGTCAAAATCATCCAGCGTGAGCTCGATGCCGCATTCTTTTGCAATCGCTGGCAGGTGCAGTGCAGTGTTGGTGCTCCCCCCTATGGCCATGTCGACCATGACTGCGTTGTGGAATGCATTCTTTGTCATTATCTGCCGTGGTGTGATATTCTTTTTTACAAGCTCCACTATCCTTTTTCCAGACTCATAAGCCTGCTTGAGCTTCTCCGGAGAAACAGCCAGCGTAGTAGCGCATCCCGTGACGGACATGCCCAGCGTCTCTGTCATGCATGCCATGGAGTTGGCTGTAAACAATCCGGAACATGACCCCGCCCCGGGACAGGAGCAGCACTCGTATTTTTCCATATCCTTTTCATCTGCATTGCCTGCCCTGATTTTGCCAACTTCCTCAAAAACACTCACAAGGTCTGCTTTTCGCCCGTCAACACTCCCTGCTTTCATCGGCCCGCCTGTCAGGATGACCGCAGGTATGTCCAAGCGCCCTGCAGCCATGAGCATGCCTGGTGTTATCTTGTCGCAGTTTGTGACGCCGACCCAGCCGTCGAAGCTGTGCGAGAGCATCATTATCTCGATGTTGTCTGCTATATGGTCTCTTGATGGCAGCGAAAGCCTCATCTCGACGTGCATGGCTATCCCGTCGCACACACCGGGCACGCCCCATTCAAAAGGCACGCCCCCCGCGTCGCGGATGCCCCGCTTGACCTCTTTTGTAAGGGTATCAAGGTGTATGTGCCCCGGTATTATATCATTGTAGCTGTTGGCCACCCCTATGAAGGGTTTCTCAAAGTCTTCGCTCTTAAGCCCGTCTGCCCTCAGCAGCGAGCGGTGCGGTGATGTCTCAACGCCTTTCTTCAGGATATCGCTTCTCATTTTAACAAAGGTATTTATTGGAAGTATTATAACTATTAGGGACAAAAATAAAATGGACAAGATAACGAAGGACATGACACTGGGCGAGGTAGTCCAGAAATTCCCGGAGACCATAGAAGTGTTCAGCGCCCACGGCCTGCATTGCATAGGCTGCCATGTCGCAGCCTTTGAAACCATAGAGCAAGGTGCCATGGCGCACGGCATTGATGACATAAAAGGCTTAATAAAAGAGCTTAACGACGCAGTCTCAAAATGAAAACTACGAAAAATACCAAGGCAGAGCTTCCGGTCTTTAAGATGCTCATCGGGGGCAAGTGGGTATCTTCATCAGCAAAGGCGACCATGGACGTAGGTTCCCCTCTGGACGGCGAGCCGATAGCCCGCGTGCAGAAAGCGACAGTCAAAGACGCTGAAAAGGCAATTAAAACGGCATACGACAGCAGGCACAAGATTGCGAAAATGCCAGCATTCGAGCGCGCCAAGATATTAAATGAAATAGGCGAGCTGGTTTATGATTATATGGATGAGCTCGTCGAGCTCATAGTTATAGACGCCGGCAAGCCCCGCTCAGTCGCAGAGGGCGAGGTGAAGGCCACTGCAGAGCGCTTCAAGTATGCTGCAGAGGAGGCCAAACAGATAACCGGCGAGTCGCTCATGGGTGACATGGTTCCATGGGACCAGAAAAAAGTAGGTATGGTCATAAAGCAGCCACTCGGTGTTGTGCTGGCAATATCGCCATTCAACTATCCTCTTTTCATAGCATCGGCTAAGATAGCTCCGGCCTTGGCAGCGGGCAACAGCGTTGTCTGCAAGCCGGCGAGCGACGACCCCCTTGCCGTAATTTTCCTGGCAGAGCTAATGCAGGCAGCTGGCCTTCCCGACGGGGTGTTTAATCTCATCACGGGCAGCGGGGGAGAAATAGGCGATTTCCTTGCAAGCCACCCAAAAGTGAATATGATTTCTTTCACAGGCAGCTCCTCGGTGGGCAAGAGGATTGCCGATGTCGCAGTTCTCCAGAAGCTCCACCTTGAACTGGGCGGCAAGTCCCCCGCTCTGGTGCTTGAAGACGCGGACTTGGACCTTGCAGCCAAGGCATGCATAAGCGGAGCATTCAAGTTCTCAGGCCAGCGATGCGACGCCATAAGCCGGATATTCGTGGACAAGAAGGTCGCCTCGAAATTCATCAAGAAGCTTGTCGCCGAGGCGAAGAAATGGAAGATGGGCGACCCGTATGAGGCTGATGTGAAAATAGGCCCGCTGATAAATGCGGCTGCCGTGGAAAAAGTGGATTCGCTTGTCAAGGATGCGAAGCGCAAGGGCGCTAAAGCCCTGCTTGGCGGCAAGAAGTCATGCGGCTTCTTCTACGAGCCTACGGTACTGGATTATGTGACACCAAAGATGAGGATAGCATGGGAAGAGACTTTTGGACCTGTCGCATCAGTCATACGCGTGAATGATTATGAAGAGATGATAAAGCTTGCCAACGACTCCGAATTCGGCCTGGATGCGTCTGTGTTCACCCAAGACGTGGACAAGGCGCTCGATGCTGGCATGCGCCTGGAGGATGGCACGGTCAATATAAATGCGGCACCTGCGCACGGAGTGGGAAATTTCCCATTCGGCGGCGATAAAGACTCGGGCATGGACAGGGAAGGCATCAAATTCTCAGTGGACGAGATGACCAAGCTGCACACCATAATCTTCAATCCGAAGAAATAAACAAGCTTGGCTTTTTTAAATACCCTAGCTTTAGCTGAGTTTCTTTGTGTTTAGTATCCAGGAAGGCTTGCCAAGCAGGGAGCTTAGCCCTGTGTCTATGGCCACAAAAAGCAGAAAGCCTACGACAATTGCCTCAAGTACTTGTTCATATGTAATATAATAAACGGCTCCGAGCATGACTGCGCAAGCGGCAGCGACAAAAAGCACATTCGAGACCAATGGAAGCTCGAACTTTGATTTTTTCATGTGATTATAATGCCCCCTTAAATAAAAATACCCCAAATCCTTTGTAAACAAGTCTTGACGAAATGCATTTGTTTTAAAGCACAGCCCTGAAAATATAGCAATAAAAAAATAAATACTGATACAAATGCAAGACAAAATACCACAAGAGCTACAAAACAAGATAGCCCAGTTCCAGACTCTGCAGCAGCAAATGCAGATGGTCGCTGTGCAGAAACAGCAGCTTACTATGGATAAGGGCGAGGCCGAGGAAGCTTCCAAAGAGCTCGGCTCTGCGAAGGGCGATGTGTATAAAGCCGTCGGCCCCCTGCTGATAAAGTCGGATAAGTCTAAGCTGTCCGCTGAGCTCGAGGAATCTGCAAGCTCGGCAGCCAATAAGATATCCCTTCTGGAAAAGCAGGAACAAAAGCTGGCAGCAAAGCTGCAGGAGCTGCAGAAAGGCTTGCAGGCTGGCCTCAAGGCCGCCGGCGCCTGATGGCGTTGCTTGGGGATGTGGCAGAATCAGGTACTGGTGTAGTAATATTGTCGCATCTCAATGCGGACCCTGATGCAGTTGGCTCTAGCATAGCGGTATATGAGTTTCTGAAATCCCAAGGATTAGAGCCCCGGATGGCTGCAGCAGGCGGCGTCAACGCGCTCGCAAGGAATCTTCTGAAAAAGCTGGGCTATAAGATAGAGGTCAATCCGAATCTCGATGGTGTTGATGCAGTCCTGATACTCGATACGTCATCAGTCAGCCAGCTTGCCCCTGTAGATATCAGGTCCTTTGGGGGCAGACTATTTATTGTTGACCATCATATACCGGATGAGGACCTCAAAGCGAAGGCCGAGTTAGGCATATACGACGCATCAGCAACATCCACATCCGAAATAATATACAGCTTGCTTAAAGAGGAATCATTCGCATTCAACAAGAACTCATGCCTCGCCCTGGTAACTGGCATCGTCACCGACACTGCACATCTACAGTTCGCCCGTCCGGAGACTTTTAGGATAGTAGCTGATCTACTTGAGATTGCAAGGGAGACCTACCCCGATGTTTTGAACTTCATTTCCATACCCACAGAGCCCTCACGCAAGATAGCCCATCTCAAGGCAGCATCACGCCTTCAGATGGAGAAGCTTGATGAATGGATAGTGGCGTTGTCGCACGTCAGTTCATTCGAGGCGAGCGCGGCAAGGTCTTTGATTAAAATAGGTGCCGACGTGGCATTTGTATGCTCTATCGAAAAGGGCGAGGCCCGGGTCAGTGTCAGAGCCAATAATGCATTCATCAAAAAGACTGGCATAAACTTTGCCAGAGAGTTCACGCAGGCATTGAGTGATGAGCTGAATGGCGCGGGGGGCGGACATGTCGCGGCGGTGAGTGTAAATGGGACATTCAAGGGCGACGAGGCTGAATTGTTGAGGCTCTGCCTCAAAATACTTGAGGGGCTGCTCAGGCATTAAGCAGGGTGACTAGGGCGGATTTCCATATCTAACATATTTAAATACCACCCTTCAAATTAACCGCTCTGTTGCGACAGGGCGATAACTGTTAATCTTAAAATGACTCAATACCAGGGGCGGCATGCAAAGCTTGCGAAAAGGAAGAAGAAGAAGTCAGAGCTGGGTGGAGACCCCAGGAAGCCGAAGCTGGCCGACAAGGAGGAGCGCAAGAAGTTGCGCGTTTCAGGCGGGAAGGACAAAATAGTCTCTGTAAAGGCGCTTTATGTCAACGTCTCCGATGGGAGTAAGACCAAGAAGGTGGCAATTACTGCAGTCGATGAAAATCCCGCGAACAAAGACTTCAAGCGCGAGAACATACTCTCCCTCGGCGGCCTGGTTGACACTGAACTGGGCAAGGCCAAGATAGTCTCCAGGCCAAGCCAGGACGGCGTTGTAAATGCGGTTTTGGTAAAATAAGGATGCTTTCTTCGATCTCCGGATTGCTTAGGCGCGGGTCTATCCTGCACATGGGCTGTAAAAATTGTGGCAATGAGGAGTCTTATCTGGGCGTCAAGGTATTAAATAAACTGGGCGTCGAGCCCGACATAAATGAATTTAGCTGTGGCTGTGATTATTTTGGCATGGACGAGGATAAAATAATCTCAATTGCCGAGGAAAACAAGCGCCTTCTCAAGGGCTATAGCTTAGCAATAGTAGGCTGTGCACGCTGCTACCATGTTATGAGGAAATATTACAAATACATAAAGGTCAAGCACATCTCCCAGATAATATTTGAGAAGCTCCCAGATTCGGATTATGGTGGCAGCGGAGAAGTATTCTATCACGATCCCTGCTTCCTTGCCCGCTACGAGCACCTTACTGAAAATCCGCGCAAAGTACTTGAAACCTTGGGCTACAGCGTACGCGAGTTCAAGAATAACCGGACGAAAACAGACTGCTGCGGAGGCTACTCTCCAATTAGGGCCTTGCGTGACAGAGCCTCGGATATGCGTCTTGACACGATACCCAAAAAATCAGCCATAACATCACCATGTCCTAAATGTACGCAGAACTTCCTCACTTTTAATAAATCAAACGACAAAAGCATCAGGCATTTTTTGGAACTGGTGGATGATGCTCTTGGTATAGAGATAGCTGCCGTTTGTTAATATGCGAATAATCCTACAATAGCTATATAATAAAATGGAAGAGACAAAAAGCAAGTTTATGAAAGTGGAGTGCAAGGGCTGCGGCAACACGCAGGTAGTATTCGATCGTGCCAAAAGTAAGGTTTCCTGCATGGTATGCGACAAGGAGCTTGTCGAGCCTACTGGCGGCAGGGCCAAAGTGCACGGGGAAATCAAGAGGTCTTTCTGATAATGGCTGACAACTATCCTGACAAAGGGGAGCTGGTGCTGGCGAAGGTAGAGCGTGTAATGGGCTATGGCGCTTTTGTCAGGCTTGAGGAATACGACAACAAGCAGGGTATGGTCAGCATCAAGGAGTTTTCCCGCAAATGGGTCAAAAACCCCCGTGATTATCTTAAAGAAGGCCAAAAGGCAGTTTTGAAAGTACTGGGCGCAAACTCAGAGCGGGGTCACATAGATTTGAGCCTGAAGGCGGTAAACGACAATGAGCGCAGGAACAAGCTCAAAGAATTCAAGCTGGAAATAAGGATAGAAAAACTCATGGAGCGCCTTGCCGAGCGAATGAAGACCAGCAAGGAAGAGTTATATAAACTCTTCGG
>CAYMNU010000081.1:0-2556 GCA_964391885.1 uncultured archaeon
AACGCGCCCAACACATCCACAAAGGCGAAAGACCTGCAGCAGATGGGTCTAATCGAGAGAAACAACGGCGACTTCAGGAGGACCCACATGGGTGGGATAGTCCACGAGCGCCTTTCGCTTCTGCTGGACACCATGGAAGCCCTGCTGGAGCACAGGGAGTTTTGGGCGAAGCTGCTGGACAATCTGCCCCCGGAGATCAAGCGGAGCGTCCACATATTCAAAGGCGCCAGGCTGGTCAGGAACAGCAGGGACGACCTGCACAGGGTCGAGAGGGAGATAGTCCATTTCATAAAGGGCGCAAAGGGCATCGACCTAGTCACCCTGCCCGCCAAGTCCACCGGGATACTAAAAGCCATCCCAGACGGCGCAAGGCTGCTTACACCGCGGGAAAGGCCGGAACTGCGCTACGGCCTGGTGTCCTCAGAAAGCGGGAATGTTCTATTCACCGAGCTGCTGGACATGGCTCTGATTGCCAAAGGCGAACACGCGAACTCCGCTTTTATCGCTTGCTGGGATGCATGAAGATTCATCCATTGAAAAGAAGAGAGCTTATACGGAAGCTCAAAAAGCTGGGCTATGAATTTGACAGGGATGCAAAGCGGCACCATGAGATTCAAGCCAGCAACGCGCAAACGGCTCCCAGTACCTAATTATGAGGGATTCGGGGTTTCACTATTAGGCGAAATATGTGGGGAATTGGGCATTAAGCCTTTGGAGCTAATGGAGATTTAGCACGCGGGCACTGGAATCCTTTTTTCGATGATTTTCGGCTCTGCTAAGGCTATGGGGCAAGGGTCTCCATGGGCTTCGCAACTTTCGACCAATGCGTCTAGAACCTCATGCGCATTTTTGACTGCTTCGTCTAGGGTCCTGCCATGCGCAAAAAGCCCGGAGACCTGGTCGCTGCGAACGACGTAGCCCTCGTCGCCTATACTCTTTATCCGCAGTGTGATTGAATTTTCCATGTGTATTATAGTGTGGCAGGCCGCCTAGGTTTTAGCTAAGCCAGCCTTATCTCTCAATTTTGCTATTGTCTCCTCGTTCACCACGAATATCCAGCTCTTCTTGACTTTATTCTTATCCAGATATCCCTTATCAACAAGCCCGAGCAAGTCTGTTCTGGCAGTTTCATATACGACATTATACGTATTCTGTATTTCACGTATTGTTATTCGTTTCCCTGCATGCTTCATCAGCCTTTTCAATATGTCGCCCTGCCTGAAATTAAGGTCTGCATCATTGTCAACTACGAGCAGGGCCTCTTTTTGCTCCCTGTATTTCCTTGCCATATACTCTTGCATATCCCTAAGAGTGTCCTCTATTGCGATGAGGTTGAATCTGATGAAATATGTCAAGTCCATGCCGTCTTTCTCGCTGTATAGGTATGCCCTGTCATAATCAGATTTTGAACGCTTTATCCTCTTTGATATGGGCATGTACTCAAACATCCAATACCCCCTCTTGAGCACGTACCAGTAATACAATGCACGCGCGGTTCTTCCGTTGCCGTCATTAAAGGGGTGTATGTATCCGATCAGGAAGTGTAATATGATCCCCTTTATTATCGGGTGTATGAACTCTTCGTCTTCGGAATTTGCAAATTTGCATAGTTCTTTCATCATAGAGGGCAGCCTTTTGTAGTCTAGGGGCTTATGGTAGATCTTATCCAGATGTATGCCGTCGCCGACTACAATCTCGTTGTTGTTCCTGTATCTGCCCTCGTCTTGTTTATCGTCCAGCGTGTCCTCGGTAATTGTCCTATGGATGTCGAGAATCATCTCCGGGGTCAATTCTAACTTGCCGCGATCTATCATATCCCGTATGCCCAGCATGGATTTATACCCGTTCACAATCATTTGTTCGCTTATGTTTGCCGGTTTTTTGTTTTTCCTTAGAATTTCCTTGGCCACTTTTCGTGTTGTCGAGGCCCCTTCCAATTGGCTTGATGCTATTGCCTCCTCCATCAGGGAATTTATTATAAATTTTTTATCTCCCCTCAGAGGGAAACCGTCCGATGCGGTCTCAATATTCCCGGCCAGGTTCAAATCGAATTTGTAGAGCATTCTCGTAATCTCGTCAGTTAGAGTATAGTTGTAGCTCTCCGCCCCAAATTTTAGAGTATTGCCCTGTAATGTCCGGATTAACTTTACAATAGCCCAGATCTTTTTTGGATCCAAATCGTCCGGGATGCGATATTTTAACTCTTCCCAATAGTAGTATTCCTCATTGGCCTTTTTTACAAAATCTGAGACCTTCTTATCCTTGAGAAGCTCAAATAAGTTTGTAGCGGCTAGTTCTTTTTTATATTCGGGGGGGTTTTCCGGGATTTTCATCATGTACTAATTTAGTAGATATTAGTAGATAATTAGTAGTTGCCCCTATAAAAACTACTAATTTAGTAAATATTAGCAGATAATTAGTAGTTGGCTTGTTGATAGTTAACACCAAAGAGAATCCGAAAAAGGGTTCAAAGCCTAGGCAATTTTCTCAAAAACCGACAGCAAGGGCTCAAATACGCCTGGAGCATGTCTTCAGCCCTAAGGTTAATATCCTTTA
>CAYMNU010000082.1:0-52334 GCA_964391885.1 uncultured archaeon
CTAATCATGTGGCAACCCATAGATTAAATCGTGATGAGCCACTCTGACATATCTGACGTAATCCCCTTCTATCCTAAAGGTTATCACAAAGGGGTCCACATGTGCTGCTTTGTATCTCTGCAAGGGACGCTTTAGATTCTTGTAAAGCTCAGGCATGCCAAGAATCTGGAGAATCTTCTTATCCAACCGTTGCTGCAAGCCCTTATCTTTCTTCACTAGCGAGACATAATCCTTCTCGAAATACTTGGACCGCTTTGGTTTGTATTTCTTATCACCAATCATTTCTCTGCGGCTTTATGGAGATCTTTGAGCATTTCCTCTCCTGTTTTGTACTCTTTGTATCCGCTAGCTTCAGCAACTCTTATAGACTGGACAAAGTCGGGATTTATCTGGCTTTGCATGTCTATCTCATTTCTAATCCCGCTGCGAACCATCTCTGAAAAAGAGCCATATGCGCCCTTATCTACTAAAACTTTGGCCTGTTTGTACATCCCTGCAGGAAAGGAGATGTTGACTTTCAGTGTATCCATAGTGTATCTAGATGCTTTGTAAATAAAAACGTTTTTCTTGTTAGTCTCCTCAATCTAACAGGTGTTCAAAATGGTCAAGTCTCAGAGAACCGTAGACAGAGAACCCTTTGAAGACTCAAGACAGCAGACCCAAAACCTGGCCGAAGGCCAAACTCATCCGGGAGGCAGGATTGTTTACAGTCTTCAGTTTTCGGTCTTCCTGGCCGCCGGCCGGTTAAGACTGTGGACTCAGGACTGAAAATCTATTTTCGTTTGTAAGCATCATCATGATGCTCAAGTTTTAGGAATTCTATGCGATTCGCTTCTTCATGAACCTTGAAGACCAAAACAAAACTCTTCATGATGTGGACTCTTCTCTTGCCAGAGTAATCATATTTGAGGGGCTTGTAGTGTAAAGGGTCCTCAATAACTTCCTGCATCTTGTTCATTAAGGCTTTCTTAAATTCAGAATTCTTCTTGCAAAGCTTCCGAATTGTCTTCTTACAGGAGGGCTTGATGGAAGCGGAGTAGTACATCTTATTCAAATAATTCCGATAAATCGTTTATTGGAATCCCTTCCTCTTTCTCGGCCTCTATTATGCTCTTTATGAATTCTTCTTTTAAGGGGAGCCAATCCACAGGATGCCAATCTATCTTCTCGCAATATTCGCTGTCTTCCTTAGATAACTTTCGGGTTTTCATGAACCCCTCAAATATCCTTCTCTTGGCACACGCTTCCTGAGCCACATATGACCAGTTAACCCAGCCAAAATGATCCATTCTCTCCCTTACACTGTCTTCCAAAGGTACAATTAGGCTTGCCATTCTCCGAATCTCTCCAATTCTTTTAACCGTTTATCTATTGCATTCGCTACGACCATTGGCCAATTTATCTCGGGAAATTGGTCAAGTTTCTTCTTCTGTCCCTCGGGTATAGAAAATGTAGTTCTTTTCATCTTGGTGTTTAATTATACAATTGTGTATTATTACACGACAATCAATAAAAAAGTTTTTCTTATTACCCTAAGTTTTTGGTGTTCAAAAGGGTCATGTCCAATAGGAATGTAGACTAAACACCGATTTGAGCGCTGGCCTTAGATAACCACACTTTTCCAGATTTTGTAGCCACCTATTTTTGTAGATGCGCTTATATTACTCTAGAACCAGCTCGATCATGACTCCTCCCATTTTTCTTTCCCAAATCTAATATTCACCCAAGATGGGACAATGGATACAGGCCATAGACGCGCCGGCCGGCACGTCTACCTGGCTTAATTTAGAAAAAGCAGTGAGCATCGAGGTCGCAGTCTCCAGAACTGCTGGCAACGAGCTGTTTTATGTAAAGGCCAAGGTAGTCGAAGGGGGCCATGAGCTGATTTATTCGCTCGGCAAGTTCAAGACGGTTAAGGATGCGGAAGGCTTTATAAAAAAACTGGTATAGCCAAGGTCAGCATTTGGCAGCGCCCTTCATGATTGCAGTCATGGGAATGCAGACTGAATTCAAATAGTCGAATTTGCCCCTGAGGCAAATGTCGTTTATCTCTATCTTCAAATCCACCCGCTTGTCCCTGTCCGCTTCTCTGACCATGATGGCAAAAAGGCTTCTTGCTTCGTCAATTAGTGTTTGGTTTATTTCATTCATGTTGGCCGCCTGTTTAGAATCAGCCCATATTTAGATGTTTGGAGCATAAAGATGGCTATATGGCGTTTACCTTGACTTAGGTTCTAAATACGCGATGGAAAGCAAAAAATACATATGCTCAAATTGCTGCAAGCCTGTGGATTACATGGCTAAGGGCAGCGCCCTCTGCGAGACCTGCAAGAAGAACCTTCCGACTGCGAAGTTCAACAGCAGAATCAAGAAGAAGGAATAATGCAGTTTGAAGTGAAATCGTCACAAGATTAGTATTTACTCAATCTTCTCTGCTATAAAGAAGCGCTTCAGCTTCCAGCCCAGTTTCTTGCCAATGCCGGGCTCCTTGGTCTCCTCGATGAAGTCTATTTCCTCAGGCGTCAAACTCTCTTTCCATTCCTTCATCTCTTTCTCATGGATGGCCTGGGGACCCTGCAAGGCCTCCTGATCCTGCGGCTCAGCCATCTGCGATACGGCCTTTTTTGCCTGCTCCTGCCGAATCTCTGTGTCGGTGCCGACTATCCTGGTCTTAAGCGCGCCGATTATGCCCTTATTGCTCTCGATGCGGTTGCCGAGCATGGGCACTCTTGAGCTGGATTGCTTTGTCTTGACGAGGTCGACTGCAACCCCCCCGTGCTTAGAGCGCCTGACCCTGACGTTGGTAAGAACCGGCCTTTCGAGCGTCTCGCTTGTTATAAGGGCAGTGCCCATCGAGAGGTTTTTCATCACGTCTTCAAGGTCGGGGCTGAAATTCTCAAGGCTCTTCGAGATGGCGTTGATGTCGTTGGGGTTGGTAACTTTCAGTATTATCTGTGTATTGGCCTGTGAAAGCACGTTCTTGTCCACTTTTGCAGGCCTCTGCGTGACTATGCCAAGGCCCATGCCAAACTTTCTGCCTTCGGCCGCAACGGTCCTCAGTATGCCAAGCGACATCGCAGTCCCCACGCCCCGCTCAGGGCAGAAGCGATGCGCCTCTTCGACAAGGAAGAAGAAAGCAGGAATCTTGTTCTGCTTTCTAGCCTCGAAGAGGTCGTACGAGAGCTTCGAGACTACAAGCTCCTGCATCTCGGGTTTTATTCCTTTGAGGTTGATTATCGTCATCTGGCCTTTTTTGGCTATCTCCTCGAGCTTGATGCCCTCTGTGGAAAAGATGTTGGTATCAAGAAGCGCCTGGAGGCCTGCCACAAGCCCCCACTTGGCATTGGTGTCCGAGAGCTGAAGGTGCTGGATTATGTATTCGAGGGTGTAATCCCCGCTGCCCTTCAGCTCGTTTATCGCCTGGTAGAGAAGCGCCTGCTGGCCGCCGGTGAGGGAGGTGGGCAGGATGTCAATAATGTCTTTGGCATCCATGTTCTTGTCGCTCAGCTTGAACTCATGGTCTGCCGTAGGATTGATCGACTTATTGGGTGTGTATTCCACCACATTCTGAAAGGCCTTCGGGCTCACCTGGTACTTGACGAACTTCTCGTAGTCTGCGGGAGAGTCGTTGGCTATCTTGAGCGTGTAGTACTCACCGTGCGGGTCGATTATGACGCAGGGAACCTCCTTGTCTGCCAGCTCTTCCAGAAGCACGCCCACCGTGTAGGACTTGCCTGCACCCGTCTTGGCTAAAACACTCAGGTGCTTTTGGATTAATTTATTTGCGTCAAGGTATACCTTTATGCCATTCTCCCCTTCAAGGGTACCTACATAAAGGCCCGCATTGCCTGGCATCTCCAGGCCGAGTATGCTTCTGATAAGGGTCTGGTGAGCCTTGAATACCCTCTCTTCCGGCTTGAAGGGTGTCTTGGGAAGCTTAATCAGGCCCTGGGCGTCCTTGTAACCGATGACCCGAATCTTGGCAAGCATCCTCTCGGTGCCCTTCCTGTCATCCCACTGCCTGCGGACATGGGATATCTGGCCGAGTACCCATCCATACATCTCATGGTGTATCTTGATGTATGTGCCACCTTCGGCAAGCTGCCTGTTCTCTACGAGTATCTCAAAGGATGTGGGTTTGACCTCTCCGTAGACATAGCCTACTATTTCGGGCATGGATAATTTGCGTTTGCCTTAAGAAAAAGGATGAATGAGGCCGCGCTCGAGGAGGGTGTAGCTTATGGGTATGCCCTGAAGCGCGCCGATGACAAGGGGGAGCGCATAGTGGAAATCAAAACCCAGGATACCGAATGCAAATATCACCAGTATGAACATGAGCAATCCCATTATGTAAAAGGGGAACAGCACGCGCGAGTGCTTCTTATGCATCGCCAGGTCGTTCTTATGCGGCTTGAGTGCGCTTTCCTTGTAGAACCTTAAGTAAAACTCCCTTTCTTTCAGAAGGGCCCTTATCCAGTAGATATGGGTGAATGTCCCTATCAGAAGGCCTAAGGAAAACGCTATTAGTATGTTTTCTACCAAAAGGCCGCCGAGCTCCGGCAGGGCAAGAGACAGGGCAAACGGTAGGGGGACAATCGCCAGCAGGACGCGAATTGCGTTCCTACTTCTTTGTGATCTCCGGCTCTTTTTTGCCTCTTTCATAGGATCTGAGATGGCTGTAGTTGCATTCCGAGCAGGTCATCCTGAAGTTCCCGCCCTTGTTGACCTTCATTACGTCTTTCTCGCCACGCCTCTTGCTGCCATGGCCTTTCTTCACGCGCTCGTACTGGCGCTGGCCCCAGCTCATGGGCGATGCCTTTCCTTTCTTGTCCTTCTTGACCTTGTGCTTGGTGTGCTTCTTGCACTTCTTGCAAAATGCCCCCACCTCTTCATCGATTTTCATTTTCTGGTGCTTTATTCTTCTGCCAATTCAACAGCGTCGTTTTTCAGCAATATCTCGGCTATCTCATCATCCAGCTCGATTACCTGCCCCTCTTCAAAAGGCCCAAGCGAAGAGAGGTCCGGGCCGACGAATGCGGGCATGTTCCTCAGAAACCTGACCCTTGAAAGCGCTTTATTTTCAGTTTCGGCTTTAAAAACCTCTTGTTTCTCTAGAGGGGCTGCTTCGGCAGGCTTTTCGGCAGGAGCCTGTGCATCGGCATCGCCGACCGAACAGCTAAGCGAGCCGTCCTTCTCCTCGCATAGCGCCTCTCTGCGAGCAGGCATTTTCACGTCTTCAGAGCCCTCGGAGTCTTTGGCCGCTCCATGCCCGGCTTTGGGCGCTTCAGGAGTCTCCTGAGCGCTCTGTTCTTCGTCCTGTGCTTCCTCCTGTACCTCTTCCTGCGACTCCTCTTCCACCTGCACTTCTTCCTCAGCTTCTTCTACATGGGTGCCTGCCCTCAGTGCCGCAAGCTCGCTTCGTATCGTTTTATACGCGGATTTCTCAGGAGGCAAAAGATTTTCCGGACCGTCGTTGCCGGATATCTCCCTAAGGCAGCCCATGAGCATCTTGTGCTGGCGCATATGGACTATGTCATTGTAGAGATCCGTCGCCTTCTTGGCCTCATAGGGGTCCCCTTTGTGCATAAGAGCCTCGGAATCGTTATAAAAATGGGGCGGCATCTTGGCAGGCTGCGAAGCGCTCTTCTCTGCCCTCCATAATTTCAAAAGCTCGGAAATGTCCATAAGAATTCAGTATATTTATTATTCAAAGAATAAAACTAGAAGAGAAAAATGGCAACAGAACTAAGCGCGGAATCATTTCAAGGTTTCGTAAAGGAAAACGAAAAGTGCGTTATCGACTTCTGGGCCCCCTGGTGCGGGCCCTGCAGAATGCTGGCGCCCAATATCGAGGCGGCGTGTGCAGAAACGGGCGTAGCTCTGGGGAAGGTCAATATAGATGACAACCCAGGCCTGGCGCAGGAGTATGGCGTCATGTCCATACCCACGGTAATCAAAATCGTCAAGGGCGAGGAAGCGAATAGGAAAGTGGGGAACGTCTCGAAAGAGAGCCTTGTGGATTTCCTGGGCTGATTGATGCCACAAGGTGGAACCAGTAGGTGCGATTCTGCTTTTTCTGCTGTGCCTGGCAGTGGGCGCGTTCAGCACTTATACGGGTGGGGGGAGCCTGATAACTATACCCGCCCTGATGCTACTTGGATTGCCGCCCCATATAGCTGTCGCGACTAACCGCCTGGGAGTCATGGGCATCATGATAGGCTCTTGGTACAAGTTCCACCGTATGAAGATGATGTCCTACAAGGTAGCTCTGCCATTGTCGGTTGCAATCCTAATCGGCTCGCTTATAGGAGCATCCTTGCTTATACAAGTTGACGAGGCCTTTCTTAAGACATTTGTGTCTATTGTGACGCTAGCCCTTCTGGCCTTATTGATAATCAAGCCGGAGATGGGCATAAAGGGCTTGGAACTGCATTCCTCGCCAAGAAGGCTGGCAACGGCGACAGTACTCACATTCTTACTTGGTATATACAGCGGATTCTATGGTGCGGCCGGCGGGACATTTTTAGCGTATATAACAATACTCGTGCTGGGGCAGACCTTCATAGAAAGCGCGGCAGCTAGAAAGCCCATAATATTGGTAAGCTCAATCGCTGCTGCAGCAATCTTTGTCTTGCAGGGCTTAATCTATTATGATTATGCCGCAGTAGTTTTCATAGGTACGCTTGCAGGGAGCTATGCTGGGGCGCATTACTCAAAACGACTGGGCAACGTGTGGATTAAGAGAATGTTCATCGTTGCCGTGGCTGTGATGGCATTGAAGCTGTTGTTTTAGGGCAGTTTACTGCGGGCAGGTGCCCCTCATACTCATGTGCAGGGCTTGCATTATCGCTAAGCTGTCGCTAAGCTAATACAAGAAAAAAGAAAAACAAGACTAGAGACTGAATGCCTGTTACTCGACCATAATCAGCTTCCGGCCCATGGCCTCGAGCACCATGACCTCGCTGCCCTCTTCCAGCTTCGCGCCTTCGGGGACTGGCAGCTCGAAGGTCTCATAGCTCTCGACGTCCATGAGCTGCCCGATATTACCGCTTACCGACAGTACCTGGTGGGCGCGCCTCGTTATAATAGGCACATCCACCTTTCTATCGCCGTTGGTGAGCAGCTGCATCTTCTTGCCGTCGAATATGCTAGAGGCAATTATTCTGACCTTTGCGGCCCCGTGCTTGCCGGGCTTTGATGAAGAATAGTCCACTATCTTACATGGCTCCCCCTCTATGACAATATAACTGCCTTTCTTAAGATTCCTTACCTCTTCTATCTTGATGTCTGCCATTTTCTTTTATTGATTGTGATTGCCGCGAATGCGCTGTGGGTAGTTAAATGTGCGGTTAATAAAAAAGCAGTGGGCTTACTCATTAACCCTATAAAACGGCCAGCGCCTTTCCACGAGCCCGTGTCGCTGCGCCTCCCTCAGCTGGTTTTCCACCCATGTCGCCGAGCCCGCATTTAGCTCTCTAGAAAGCTTTGGAAAGTCCCTTTCGTGTATCTGGCTAAAGGGCCAGCGCCTGAGGTAGGTCACAACTATGGGTTCATGCGCCACATGGCGATTAGTCCGGGGTTTCCTTGGCATGTGTACAGGCGGCATTTTGCTGTCGGTTTAATTTATAGTTTTGTTCTAATAAATAGTATATGCAGGGTACTAACGCCATTGTATTTTAATTCGTTCAACAATAAACAATGAAACTGGTGTAATATGGTAAGGGTTCCGAAGCTTTCAGGCCTCAAAGGCCACAAGGAAAAGAAGATAGCCGTCTTTGTAGACGGCCCCAACCTGCTGCGCAAGGAGTTCAATGTAGACCTGCGCAAGCTGTCTACACAAATAGAAAGGATGGGGAAGATATCGATAGCCAAGGTCTTCCTTAACCAGTTCGCCCCCGAGAAGCTCATTGAGGCGATCTCTGCAGAGGGTATGGAATCTATGATAACTCCTGTGGACTGCGACGTCGCGCTTGCAACCGAGGTCATGGAAGCGGTTTATAATCCTAATATAGACATTATATGCATTGTAACCCGCGACGGGGACTTCCAGCCCCCGATAATGAAGGCCAAAAAGCATGGCAAGGAGACGGTAGCGTTCGGCGTCAGGAAAAACCTCTCAGAAAGCCTTATTAACAGCGTGGATAGGTTTATAGAGATTTAATTATAGATGATGAATACTGCGACAGGCAAGCCCATAAAGGAAGGTATGAAAACCATAAGCGTTGATTTTCAAAGGCTTTTCCCCACACTGCGCGAGCATGGGCTCAACGGCTATGTGGCTCTTGACATAATGACCAATAATGGGATAGAAGAAGCTGTGTTCCTTTTCAAGGGGGGTGAGATAATAGCCACAGATTACCGCTACCTTGCAAGAGAGCAGTCTGTGAAGGGTGAAGAGGCCCTGAAACTGGCAATGAGGGCATGTATGGGTGTGGGAACATTTGATATTTATGAATTGAGTGAGGAAGAAGTGATCGGTGCGCGCGAAGATAACCGAGACGCGGTGCTTAAGTACAAGCCGACAGACAAAGAGCTTCTCGCGCTCCTGCCGGAAAGCTTTCAGGACATCAGCCTTGAGGAGAAAAGGGCTGCAACCATAAAGGCAGAGGCCCTTCGGGCGAAGGGAGGGGTATCAAGGGAAGAGGTATTAAGGAAATATGGCATAAACCATCCGGACGAAAGAATGGTCGACGTTTTATTAAACAACATGACAAACTGAGAGAATGGAATTTTTTAGATTCGGCACAAGGGAAGATCCCGCGAGGAAGGAGCGGCTGATTAGAATACGGAGGGATATACAGGCAAGCGTCAGGTTTGAGGAAGAAGCCATGTCGAAGCCGGTGAATGCGAGCACGCTAAAGAGGATTTATAACATAGACTCGCTCTGGATAGTCGGGCATGGTGAGACCAAGCAATTGGGCTCTGCAAATTATGCGCCTGAGATATCGGCATTCCGGGAGCTGAAGGAAAGGTTTGGGAACCTGGGTTCAATAAGGCTGCAAAAGGGCGGTGACAAATATCACGTCGTCGAGCGAATGGGTAAGATATATGCGTTTTCCACCCCGTTAGATCTAGCAAGCGGGGATGTTTTGATGATGCTACACGAGATTGAGGAGTCGCTGGAGAAGAAAAGGATTTTTTTAAGCAGTGATGCAAACATATCATTAAAATGACTGCAAGAACTATCGCGATAGCGTCCGGCAAGGGCGGCGTGGGCAAAACCACTACCTGTGCCAACCTCGCAATCGCAATGGCCCAGCTCGGCAAGAAAGTGACCCTGCTCGACGCAGATTTGGCTATGGCCAACCTGGGCATAACGCTCGGTATGGAGGAAACGCCGACCACACTTCACGAAGTTCTCGCCGGCGATGCTAACATAGAAGACGCGATATATGAGGGCCCTGCGGGCCTGAAGTTCATACCATCCGGCCTCTCGCTAGATACATTCCTAAGGATAGACGTCGAGAAGCTGAAGCCCGTTGTAGGCACGCTAATGGAAAACACAGATATTCTTCTTATTGACGCTCCGGGAGGATTAGGGAAAAACGTTCTCGGCGCCATGATATCCGCGGCCGAGCTACTTATAGTAACAATGCCGGACCCGTCTGCACTTGCTGACGCGCTCAAGACGAAGCTGGTCGGCAACAGGCTAAACATGGAAGTGCTCGGCGTCTGCCTGAACATGGTCAGGAGCGATAAGACTGAAGTGACTCCTGAAGAGGTTTCAGTGCTGCTTGATTCGCCCATACTCCAGACAATACCCTATGACGACAACGTCAAGCGTGGCGCCGTCGAGGGCAAGCCCGTCATAATTAGGAACCCCGATAGCCCGGCGGCAAAGGCTTATAAGAAATTGGGGGCCATCATCGCAGGAGAAGAAGTCAAAGAGGAGAAAACAGGTTTCCTGCAGAAGCTCTTCAAGAAATAAGGCTAATTTTTTATTTTTTGGTGAAAAATGACAAAACCATTTGATTTATTGACAACCGCGTTGGGAAAGAACATATTGGTGAAGCTGAAGAACGGGATGGAGATCCGCGGCACGCTTGAAGCGTACGACCCGCACCTGAACCTTTCGATGAAGGGTGCAGAAGAGCTTGCCGACGGTGAAGTGAAGAAGAAGCTCGGTGACCTTCTAGTGAGAGGGGACACTATAGTATATGTGTCGCCCTGAGTGTCCTGAGTCTTCAGTCTGCGGTCTTGGTTAAGGTTTTTCTAAGCGATAGTTCTAATTACTCGCTTCGGTCCTGAAGACCGGAGACTGCAGACCGCAGACTTTCTTGGGCCCGTGGTCTAGCTCGGTTATGACGCCGCCTTTACAAGAACCCCTTTTCAGAAAAGGTGTTTCATCCCCAAAACGGGGTGAAGGGGTTTTAAATGAGGCGGAGATCGTTGGTTCAAATCCTACCGGGCCCACTTACCATATCCTAGCTTTAGCTCGTGGGCCCGTATCTCAAGGTCATTGGCAAAGAGGAAGTGTCCATCTTTCGATACCGGGCCCTGTGCACTTTAGCTCATGGGCCCTTACTTCGAGGTCATGTGCAGAGAGGCCGCATCCATCTCCCAATACCGGGCCCGTTTACCTATAGTTCAATGGGTCCGTATCTCAAGGTCGTATGCCAAGGTTATGTTTCCACCCTTCGATACCGGGCCCGTTTGCCCCTAGCCTCGGTGCCCCTAAGCTTTTATAATCTCAGGCGTTAAGCTATCATGTCCCTCGCAGACAAACTCGCGGATCTCTTCACCCTTGAGACCCTTGACAACATGTCTTGGAAGCTCTCCGACGGAGTCAAGCTTGGCGATTTTTTCTATGACCGGGGCATACCCCCCCATATAATCTGGCTGCCTATAATCATAGCCGCAGTCCTAGCATACCTTTTTTTCTTTCCTGCCCCGCCGGACCTATGCGGCAACGGCATATGCGACCCGACGGAAAGCTGGATGACCTGCCCTCAGGACTGCCCGGCGCCCGACCCTACAGACATAAGTGTCAGGATAAGCGAAGATTTGCCGGCGGGAGAATACAGCGTGGGATTATATAATTCAGAGGGGCTTCCTATAACCGCCCTAACCGCATCGCCGGGCGAAAGCACGGACTTTGAGGGCTTCCGGGATACATCTGCAACATTGAAGGTCAACGGGCCGATGGGCGATGATTGGATCGCGGAGCTGGACTTAACACCGAGTGAAGACGCTTTTTTAGGGGATGATGAACCGGATAATGCAGAGAAACCTGATGAGAAGCCGGGTGAGAGCGGTTCAAGGATAATAGTGGAATTTCCCCAGGACTTTGAGAGAGAAACAGGAGGCTCTGACGACCCGCTGACGGAGATTATAAGGGGGATGAGCGTAGGAGTCTGTCTAGGAGGTTACCTGAACAGCGAACCCACGCTCGAAGAAGCCTATCTCGCATATCTTATGGATATCCTGGACTCAATAAGCGTTACTGGAGTGCCCGCTCCAGATGCGGACACTAGATGCGCGGACATAAACAACGATGGATACCTAACAATCGAGGACCGTTTGTGTCTCTCGGGATCTATTGAAAATGAGTTCGCGAGCCTTGCTGAGTGTCCCAAATGCGTCCCCTTGCCTTTTGAAGTCTGCGGCGACGGCGTTGATAACAATTGTGACGGGCAGACTGATAGGGATGTCTATGATAACAAGAGGGAAGAGTTTTACCGCATAGGCGGCCAGATAGCAGATCTCTGCAGCTGCAACGAGCTCACACCCTGCGAGATGATGCGCGCAGACACTGGCCTGTTTAATATGCATTCAGAAGAGAACGTCAGCAGGTGCTCGTCGTTTGGCGGGGATTACCAATGGAGGCCCTATTCCGAATGGGCATGCGGCCCGAGCAAGGCGAATGAGGTGCTTACCTGCGGCGGGATGAGCTTCACCTGTGTCAATCACATGGGCGAATGGCTCTGGAACGGAAGCTGCATGCGCTACCCAGACATGAGCTACACCTGCGACTGCAATAATGATGGCTTCTGCGATTTGTGGGAAAATGCTACTAGCTGTGCGAACGACTGTCCCACCGCATTGTTTGATATGCTGTCAGCCCTTGAGACTGCCATATTAGAAGGGCGGGGTAAAGAGCCCGCAAACCTCTCTGCTGGCGAGTCGGTAAGCAGGGGTGAGATGCTCCTAAGGCTTGATTCTGTGCAGTTGTCCTTGGAATGCGATGCATCAGTGTGCTCCGGTATATCAGTATCTGGGGGTACTATATCGGCGGGGATGTATACTGAATTTCTTGCAGATGCAGTATGCGAGTTTGTGGCGGGAGAATATAGTTGTGTCTTGACAATAAGGGACCTGCTTTCCCAGCCCTCTGAAGACCTTGCCTCGCTGATAGAGAATGCATTGGATCATGGCACTTATAGCGGGACTATCTTCATGCCGGCGGGTGACGCCATAGAGGTGCTGCACATCGAGCACCTGCTAGGAATCTACCTAGATATTGGGTGTGAAGGTGATCCGTGCAGCAGCCTGAATTTAGAGGGAAGCAGTGCATCCGCCCTGGCCGATATAGTAGTTACTGCAGAAATATCCTGCACATCTGCTGCAATCCAGGTATGTGACGCCATTCTGAAGTAATATGTATAACTCTCACTAATTTTTTTTTGGAATTCTTTTTATATTATAGAAGCCAAATTCCTCGCTTGGACTAGACATAAGATTACTGAAAATGGCACGTAATATCTCTGTGAGCAGTTTGTGTGGAAAGTATGTGGAAGACCTGGACGTTGAAATAGTCGAGAGAAAGGGCATAGGCCATCCCGACTCGATAAGCGACGGCGTGGCGGACGCCGTAAGCGTTGCATTGTGCAGGGAGTATATCAGGAGGTTCGGCGCAGTAATGCACCATAACACCGACCAAACGGAAGTCGTCGCAGGCCAGGCCCGTTCTAAATTTGGGGGCGGTGCGGTGCTCCAGCCCATCTACATGCTGCTTGTGGGCAGAGCCACAAATGACGTGGACGGGGAGAGTGTCCCAGTGCCCGAGATAGCGCTGGATGCAGCTAAAAAGTACATCAGGGACAACATAGTAAACCTTGACCCAGATTCACAAATGGCGATAGACTGCAAATACGGTTCGGGCTCTGCCGATCTCCAAAGCGTGTTCAAGAACAGGAAGGATATCCCCGGCGCTAATGACACGTCATTCGGTATAGGCTTCGCGCCGTTCTCGGAAGTGGAGAGGCTAACGCTTGCGTCAGAGGAATGGCTCAACTCCAAAGAGACAAAGAAAAGGCTCCCGGGCATCGGCGAGGACATCAAGGTGATGGGATTAAGGGAAAAAGACAAGATAACGCTCACCATATGCATCGCGCAAGTGGACAAGTATGTTGCCTCAGTGCATGATTATATGGAGAACATTGCCAAGGCGAAAGAGGGGCTCTCTGAGATAGCTGAAAAGACCACAGAGAGGAACGTGGAGATTATGATAAACACCGGCGACATACCCGATATGGGCGAGTCGGGATTGTTCCTGACAGTGACTGGGACTTCTGCTGAAAACGGCGACGACGGCTCAGTCGGCAGGGGCAACCGCGTATCAGGCCTGATAACTCCGGGCAGGCCCATGTCGATGGAGGCCGCTTCAGGCAAAAACCCGATAAACCACGTAGGGAAAATATACAACATCCTTTCCTTCAGAATCGCGGACAGGATAGTTGCGGAAGTCCCTGAAATAAAGCAGGCGGAGGTCCAGCTTCTAAGCCAGATAGGCTCGCCGATCGACGACCCGAGAATGTGCTATGTCAACATACTGACAGACAAGTGCGGGGACTTCCCCTCGGCGGTGAAGCAGGCGCAAGACATCGCGGACGACATGCTCGCCAAGGTTAAGCAGGTCACCGACGATGTCATAAACGGCAAGGTGAGGACCTTTTAATGTTTTTCTTTCCCCTCGCTTAAGCTAGGCATGAGAAAAAGCCTTTTGGTTTTGCTGTCCATAGTGTTTGCGGTAGCCTTGCTCAATCTTTATTATTATCCGCAGCTGCCCAAGCTCATGCCAAGCCACTGGAACGCCGCAGGCGAGGCGGACGCATACATGGGCAAGGAGCTTGCGCTCATGATAATGCCGGGCATCATGCTTTTCTTGGCTTTGCTCTTCCACATAATGCCGATAATAGACCCGCTCAAGAAAAACATTGAGGGATTCAGGAAATACTTTGACGCGTTCATTATACTCATATTCCTCTTCCTGGCGTTCATCAATTTCCTCATGATAGCATGGGGCCTTGGAGAGGAATGGGACATAATAAGCGCGTTCTCCCTGTGGCTGGCCGTGATTTTTTTCTACGCGGGATTCATGGTGAAGAAATCCAAAAAGAACTGGTCTATCGGCATCAGGACGCCGTGGGCGATGCTCAGCGACAATATCTGGGAAAAGACCAACAGGCGGGGTGGGCAGCTTTTCCAGGTGATAGGGATTGCGATGCTTTCAGGCCTGCTAATCGGCGAATGGCTTTTTTTGGTATTGGTAACGCTTCTGGCTGCGGCAGGGGTGTATATCACATACTACTCATACTCTGAGTACCAAAAAGAAATCAAAGCCAGGAAAAAGAACAATCAGTAGCCACTGCTCACTGCTCATTGGCCTGCATCAGCCCTTTTTATAGCCTGCTTCTATCATAGCTATGGACGTATCAGAAAGATGCAGAATAATGTTCAGCAATAAGCACCAATCCGAAAGAGTTGTGGTAGCATCCGAAGAGAGCATCGTAGCGCTCTGCCCGCAGATATGCGCGATGCCTTCGTTTGCATTGGCTTAGGCGGCGTCTTGGGGGGCGCCGCCTTCGCAATCAACATACCGCGGCTATTATGCCGCGGTATGAACTTGCATGGCAAAGTCAAAAGGACTTTGCCAGTCTCGCACGATGAAATCGTGCGATTGCAAGATAAAGTGTCTTGCAATACCTAGCTCTGCCCTGGTTGTGAGCTATCTTGCAATCAACCCCATCTTGGGGGCTCAAAAATAAAGCGGAGGGATACCAAAAAACCTATATCATGGGGCGAAAGCCCCCTTCCCTATCATGAACACTGTAGAAAAGCTGCAGATACTTGGCGAAGCCGCAAAGTACGACGTCTGCGCGAGCACCTCGTGCGGCGAGGGGGCAGTCAAAAATTCCAGAAAGGGCGAAAGCCGCATAGGCAGCCTCACGGGCCCGGGAATCTGCCACTCATTTGGGCCTGACGGAAGGTGCATATCCCTCTTCAAGGTGCTTATGAGCAACCGCTGCCAGGGCGACTGCAGGTACTGTACAAACAACTGCGAGACAGAGAGAAGGCGCGCCAGTTTTGAGCCCGATGAGTTGAGGGAAACCTTTTTAACGCTCTATCACCGCAACCTCGTAGAAGGCCTCTTCCTAAGCAGCGGCGTCGCAAAAAGCGCAGACGAGACTGAGCAGGGGCTTATAGAAATCGCAGAGAAGCTGCGCTCGAAAGATAATTTCCACGGCTACATCCACCTCAAAATAATGCCCGGAACATCGCGAAGCCTGGTAAGGCACGCAGCCGAAGTGGCGGACCGGGTCTCGCTGAACCTAGAGGCGCCCAACAGGCTGAGGTTCCAAGAGATTACAAGCACCAAAGATTTCGGCATCGATTTGCTGAGGAGGATGCGCTGGGCGCAGAAGGCCGTCGACAAGCAAAAATCCGGCCAGACCACGCAGTTTGTGGTGGGGGCATGCGACGAGAGCGACAGTGAGATACTCTCGACGGTAAGTGATGTTTACGACAAGCTGGAGCTGAAGCGCTCTTATTTCTCTGCCTTCATCCCGGTGTCGGGGACAAGGCTGGAAGGCCATGAGAAGACGCCGCTGATGCGCGAGCACCGCCTCTACCAGTGCGATTTCCTGATGCGCAAATACCACTTCCCTCTTGAAGAGCTCGTCTTTGGAGAGGGGGGCTGCCTGGAGCTTGGTAAAGACCCCAAGATGGCGATGGCCCTCGCAGATCCTGGCAGGTTTCCTGTGGAAATAAACGAAGCGGATTATGGAGAGCTCCTGAGGGTTCCAGGATTGGGGCCCAACTGCGCATATCGCATAACCCAGGCGCGGGATGCCGGCCACAGGTTCAGGGACCTAAGCGAGCTCAGGAATCTGGGCGTGGTGCTCAAGCGTGCAAAGCCCTTCATCTCTGTCAACGGGGTCAGGCAGACAAGCCTGGCTTCATTCCAAAATGCTATCAGCGCATAAAGAGCTGCAGCTGCGCCTGGAGTTCTATAAGAGGAGCAGGCATTTCAAGCCCCGTGTCGCAGAAAGGGTGCTCGCGCAGGCGAAAGACAAGGGCATAGAATACGTACTTTCCAACGTTTCAAGCGAGGCGAGGGAGCTATATAAAGGTTCGCGCGAAGCCATCTGTGAAAGCCACAGGGCGAAGGGCTTCCTCAGATTCAATGAAGCTGGCGGCATACTCGTGGCAAAGGC
This sequence comes from uncultured archaeon, assembly GCA_964391885.1. Lineage (GTDB taxonomy): Archaea > Altiarchaeota > Altiarchaeia > JAFGQM01 > JAFGQM01 > CAYMNU01. Next base: position 16,437 of record CAYMNU010000082.1, read on the forward strand.
CGAGTTCGAACATGATATCATCGAGTGCCTGCTGCGGCATTTCATGGGCCGGTTTCCGCAAAAGAGAATAGTCATCATCTCAAACGGCGAGGCGAATATAGGAGAGAACGGTGAGATAAGCAAAGGGCCTGCAAACGAGTATCTATCCTCGGTTTACAACAAAGAAGCAAACGACGAGCTTTGGGACGCATTTTACAAGTCCCAATACATCGAGCCAAGGCGGAACCGCAAGCTTGCCATGAAAGCTGTGCCGAAGAAATACTGGAAGCGCTTCGGTATAAGGGAAGCTGTGAGTATAGACAAGGGCATCTTCGAAAAGACCTTGTTTGATTTTATATGAGTTTTGTTTCTAATTCTACGTGATTTCTCTGGGCATAGAGGGTACTGCGCACACCCTTGGGATGGGCATAGTAGACGTCGAGGGCAATGTCCTGGCTAATGTCAATAAGACATATGTTCCAGAGGAAGGCGGCATCCACCCGAGAGAAGCATCTTGGTATATCGCAGACCAGTTCTCTTCCGCTTTGAAAGAGGCCCTTGAGGCAGCCAAGATGGGAAGGGAGGACATAGACATTGTCTCCTTCTCAAAAGGCCCGGGCCTTGGTCCTTGTTTGACAAACACAGCAGTCGGTGCGCGCGCCCTTGCGCTCTCGCTGGGCAAGCCGCTTGTGGGAGTCAATCACTGCGTGGCGCATATTGAGGTGGGCAACATGATTGCGAGAAGGGAGTTCCCGGACTGGGGCCAGCCCCTGACGCTTTACGTCTCTGGCGCGAACACGCAGATAATAATGTTCAAGGACGGGAGGTATAGGGTCTTCGGGGAGACGCTGGACATAGGCCTCGGCAACATGTTAGACAAATTCGGGAGGCAGGCGGGGCTTGGGCACCCGGCAGGGCCGAAGATAGACAAGCTCGCCCAGGAGGGAAGAAACTACATAGATCTCCCTTATGTTGTGAAGGGCAACGATTTGTCATACTCGGGCCTGCTCACCGAGGCAATCAAAAAGCTTCAGGGCAACAGGATGGAAGACGTCTGCTACTCGCTTCAGGAGACTGCGTTCGCCATGACCATCGAAGCCGCGGAAAGGGCGCTCTGCCATTTGAAATCAGGCTCCCTGCTGCTTACGGGAGGAGTCGCCAACAACAGCAGGCTAAGGGAAATGGTCGGCATCATGGCAAAAGACAACGGCGTCATGTATTCGGTCCCAAAGGGCCTATGTGGTGACAACGGCGCCATGATAGCATGGACAGGTCTCGTGATGCACGAGAACGGGGTGAGGACAGGCCTGGAAGAAAGTGCAATCGATCCGGGATACCGGACAGACCAAGTAGAGATAAGCTGGGCAAAACCCGGGAGCAGTATGGGAGCGCTTCCGCAGGGAATATGGAGAGGCGCCGAAGCAATTATAATGAGGGAAGGCGAACAAGTATCAAAGGAGCGCATGAAGAAAGAGTACCGGCTTGAGCAGATAGACGACCGCATAAGGAAGTCAAGGACTCGCAAAGAGCCCAAACTGCTCGCGGCAGCCCGCTCGGCGGGCATATCCACCCCGGAGGTGAAGAAGGTCATGGCAGAGGAATATAAGTTTTTCATGGAGTTCATAAGCGGCGAGCCGCTGTGCACTATCATTGAGGAAGAAGCGCACTATGCCGAAGACATGGGGCGCCTGGTCAGGAGGCTGCACGACGCCAACATAATACACGGGGACCTCACCACCTCAAACATCATAGTCAAAGACAGAAGGCTATTCTTCATAGACTTCGGGCTGGGCGGCATAAGCAGAAAAGCCGAGGACAAGGCGACAGACCTCCTTCTCCTGAAGAAGGCACTTAACGCCAACCATTCCTCAATGTTCAAGGAGCTTTGGGACGTTGTGATCTCTGCCTACGGCGAGTCCGAGGTCCTCGCGCGCCTGGAAACTGCGGAAAAGAGGGGGCGCTATTTATAGGTAAGCAATATGGAGATAATATTTGTGACTACGAACCCCGGCAAGATGGGCGAAGCCCGGGAAATCGGCGCGGAGTTTGGGATAGAATTTGTCCAAAATGGCTATGACACAAGAGAGCTGCAGTCTATGGACCCGTTGGAAATCGCAGAGGACAGTGCCAGGGACGCTTATGCAAAGCTGGGTAAGCCGCTGATAGTCGAAGACTCGGGGATGTTCATAGACGCGCTGAAGGGCTTCCCAGGCCCGTTTTCGGCATATGCGTACAAATGTATAGGGCTTGCCGGAATACTCAGGCTTATGGAAGGGGAGGATGAGCGAAGTGCAAGCATGAAGTCTGCGGTTGCCTATGTGGACGGTGACATTGTAAAGAGCTTTCTCGGGGAGGCCAGAGGCACGATGCCAGAGAGTGCCAGGGGCGAGCAGGGCTTCGGCTACGACCCGATATTCATCCCAGAAGGGCGTGAGAAGACATTCGCCGAAGACACAGAATACAAGAACATTGTCTCCCATCGCGCGCAGAGCCTGAGGGCATTCTGCGAGTGGTACCAAAAACGGTTTTTATAGGTATTATAGCAAATATCGCGCTGTCTTCCTTGAAGGCTGCGTATTGTTTTGCCCCAGTAGTGTAGTGGCCTATCATACAGCCCTGTCGAGGCTGTGACCCGGATTCGAATTCCGGCTGGGGCGTCCTACATGTCTTAGCGTAGCCTCGGCACCACCAGCCTTGCGCCAAGATCATATGCCTAGTTGATGTATCCACCTTGTCGTTCCGGCTGGGGCGCTCATTTTACTTTGCTTAGCTTTGGCTTCGATTGATAAACAAAACCAGTGCCTTTTCCATCTATTTTTTAACAATGCCCGATAATTCTAGCGTATATGGAAATACCTACCGCAGTGGACGACTTTTCTTGGTCGCTTGCAGATAAGCTCAAGGTAAGCGATTTCCTGGAAGACCATAGGATTCCGCCACTTGCGCTACTGTTGCTACTGCTCTTTCTTCTGTCCCTAGCTGCGTATACAGCTATTTCATGGATTGCTGCCCCTCCCGGCTATATTTGCGGGGATGGCATATGCCAGCCGGGCGAGGAAATTAGCTGCTCCCAAGACTGTCCGGCAGCACCCTTTCAAGAATCCAAGACGGTGGTTGTTGAGGTATTGGGGGAGACACTGCCTTCAATAGAGGTTCGCCTAATGGACTCTGCAGGCGACTTGATAAGAAGCTCTAATGCGAATATTAGTGTTGGAGGAGTAGTCGCATATTCAGTGATTGCAAGTGTAAAAAACCTGGAGAACGGCGCCGTGGTGGATTCGGGCATGGTGGTTTTAGAGGAAGATCCGACCGAGATACAGATTATATTGCCCCCATATTTTTTCAGCCCTGAATATACACCAGCGCCCGGGGGGCATACAAAGCTCTATCTGACTGTTTTAGAAAGAGATGCCCGAGAGCCTATTGAGTCCGTCGCCTCGTTATATATCCTAAGGGGTGAAAATCGAATTTTTGCCTCAAGAAAAGATGTTCGCGGGGATGCCGTTTTCAGCCTGCAGCCCAAAGAGCATTATGATATCGTGGCTATCGCTCCAGGTTACGCCCACAACTCCAGTACCATAATAAGCAACGAAGAAGATACTATGGCTTTGACTCTTCTATTGTCACGGCTCAACACCTCATCTCTTGCAGAGATAACCATATGTATTACTAATGAAAGTGGGGGTAGGGTCAATCAGGGATTTGTAGAAATTTATGATGTAATAGGTACTATGTTATCCCGGCAAAGCCTTGATGCAGATGGCTGTGCATTGTTCAATCTCACTGCAGGCATGACGATAACGGCGTCTGCAGTAAATCTCTCGGGCAACTGCGAAGACAAACACTCAAATGAGATTTACCTCGCGCCCGGCGAGAGTTTATTTTACATAACAACTAAATGTGGATTAAGTCCGCGGGGATACGCAAGACTTAAAGTCTTGGGCAGCGAGGGAGAAGTACTCACCGAAGACGCAAGCATTACTGCATGGTATAGCGAAGACGGGTCCCAGATTTACGGCAGGGGGCCCGGGCGCAGTTTGTCGGCAGAAGGAGAGTACAGCGAACTTATTGCAGTATACCCACAAATGCCATTTTATTATATGGTGACCGGCCTCAGTGCATATCCGACACAGCAGAGTGGAGAGTATAGCGTCGACGGCGATGAAATTAGGGAAATCGATATAACTTTGTCTCCTTATGTGATTACCGATCCAGAACCTGTGGATCCGCCCGAGCCTGTAGATCCCCCCGAGCCTGTGGATCCTCCAGAACCAGTAGACCCGCCTGAGCCGCCCCTTACTGACTTTAATTGCATTGGTATTCGTGGCGACTTGACTGGTGATGGTATAGTCGACGAATTTGACTTGCCGCACCTGAGAGATATTCTAGATGTAATCCAGGAGTACGGGTATTCGCAGAGGGGCGCAGAAAATATGATTTGCGTGGACGTCAATGCAGACGGCTATATTACAACCGATGATTACCGCTGCCTGGCCGGGCTTGTGAGTGGCGAATTTGAAACCTTTGCCGATTGCCCAAGATGTATACCTTCTTCAAATTTGGAGATTTGTGACGACGGGCTGGACAATGACTGTTCCGGCCAAACAGACAGGGACACTTACAACAACACTGCGAGAGCATATTATGGGACGGTTGACAACTTAAAGGACCTCTGCGACTGTATTTACCTGACGCCCTGTCCTATGAAGAGATCCGCAGATGGTACACCAGGGGGAAGCGATTTTGAGTATTGTAGGGCAATCAGCTGGGAATCCGAGGATTACAATTGGGTCGCGGAAAGCAAGAAGCTTGAACTGGAAAGCGACTCAAGCTGCACTTTTGCAAGAAGCTGCGAATGGTGGGCCTGCGGGGGCGCTAAGTGGAGCTGTTTTGGAAGATGGGTCAATACAGGATACAATTACAGTTCCTCACATGATTTTGGAAGCAACCCTCCGCATATCTGGGGGCATAACTGTGGGGGGACGTCTGAAGAGTCTAGGGCCGTGTCCATGCCATACGCTGCCAGCTATTTGATATATGCATTTGTGGAGCGGGGCCACCCGGGACAGTGCCAGGACAAGGAAGAGCTTTACATCATGACATCCGATGGGCAGGTGGGGCCTGTCGCAAGAGACGATCCAGACCCTTGTGAGCCAGAGGGAGTGCGCTTGGACTTCATGGGACAATTCATGCTCGGGTCGGGGCAAAACATATTGAGGATAAGGCATGCGCACACCTGCGGCTCTGGGATTGACGAACCGAACAGTCTTGGCGTAGAGCGCCTTTGCTTCAGGCAGGCAGGGCCTGCTTCATGATATCTTGCCTTGTATTTTTGGCTGCATAGAGACAACAAAACACTAAAAATCCCCAACCGAAAGCTTTTTATAAGGGTACTGAAAAATATAAGCCTTGCGCTTTATTGATTAATCCCCTAAAATGACAGACGAATCCTCGAATAAAGAAGATAAAAATTGTTGTCCGGAATGTAGCGGCCCCCTGATGAAAGACTATAAGCATGCGGAGATAGTCTGCTGCAAATGTGGCCTCGTGGTTGATGAAAGCATAGCCGACCTTGGTGCAGAGACAAGGAGCTTCGACTCTGAATCCTGGCTTAAGAAAACCAGAACTGGTAGCCCCATGACTTACACAAAGCCCCACAAAGGCCTTACTACTGAAATTGACAAGTATGACAGGGATATACGCGGCGGCACGGTTTCTAAAGAGGCAAGGAAGCGCATGTACAGGATGAGAAAGTGGCAGAGAAGGATAAACGTTTCCTCATCTGTCGAGAAGGACATAATACCGGCTCTTAATGAAATCTCAAGGGAACTTTCTGAATTGGGCCTGCCCATATCAATGAAAGAAGACGCGGCCATCATGTACAGGAAGATCTGCAACAAAGGCCTCGTGCGCGGCAGGAGCATAGAAGCCATCATAGCTGCTATAACCTATATACTCTGCAGGGACCGCAATATACCGAGGACGCTTGGCGAGATATCAGACGTATCGGGCATAGACTCGAAGGACGTGGGAAAGACTTACAGGTACGTAGCAAGGCATCTCAAGCTCAAAGTGCCGCCGACGACACCTTCTGACTATTTGCCGAAATTCGCAAACAAGGTAGCCTTGCCCAACTATGTCGTGGATAAGGCTGTTGAGATTATAACCGACGCCAAAAAGCTAGGCCTTACCAGTGGAAGGGCACCTGCCGGAGTCGCAGCAGCCGTCTTATACATAGCTGCAGACATATACAACATGCAGAAGACGCAGAAGGAGATAGCCGACGCAGCAGGCGTTACCGAAGTAACGGTAAGGAATCGCCACAGGGAGCTCGAAGAGAGGATGGACCTCTACAAGTATAAGGAGGAAGTCCTGAAAGAGGCCAAGGAATAGGCCTTTTATCTTTTTAGGCTCAATAATTAATCATGCCAGCCTATTACAGAGGAAAGGCAAGAGCCAAGAAAGAAGTAAGCAGGCCCGTAGCTGCTAGAGTCAGGAGACTTATGGCTGAATCTCTAAGAGCCAACGCCGACATTTTTCCCGGATTGGACAGGAGCATACGCCAGGCAGTCCAGGAGAGGCATCCGGAGGTAAGGACCTTAGAGGCTGCACTTGGGCGTATGGTGAGGTACGAAGGCTGGGAATTGGGCGGAATCAAAAAAGCAAATATAGTCTTGCAGCATCCTACTAATGAAAGAAGGCGTGCCCTTGTCGGCCGCGTTAGCTGGGATGCAGAAGGTGTGAGGACAGAGCCTACCCATGAGCAAGCCGTGTGGCCCATAGCAAGGCTTTTGGACCATGAGCCCAGGCAGGCGCCGATTCGCGGCTATCTTCCGGGGCTTGAGCCTTCGGCAAGGGAAATAAACAAGGCCTTTGAAATGAGCAGGATTAAGCGGGAAGAGCATTAGCCTTTGAAAAAAGTCTTTAGATACATGTCCGGCTTCTCGGTAACTATGAATTTCATATCTTCCGGGAAGCACCTGCGGTAGCGCGGCTGTTTGAACCGGTCATCCATGAGGATTATGGCGCCCCTGTCTTTTTCGCTTCTTATACAGCGCCCCGCAGCCTGCAAGGACCTGTTGATGGCAGGGTATATGTAGCCATAGTCCCAGCCCTTGTTGAATTTTGCATCATAATAATTTATCAGAGCCCCAGTCTCAAGGCTCGGCTTTTCAAGAGGGAGGCCCACTACAACCACACAATCCAGCATCTTGCCAGGGAAATCCATCCCTTCGCTGAAGCCGCCTGCCTGCACTGCAAAAAGGGCCGCGCCCCCGTTTTCTGAAAGTCCCCTCAGCTTTTCGTAAAGGGCATGCCTCTCTGCCTTGCCCATGTCGCGCCTTTCTAAAAGGGGCTCTTTGGATGAAAAGGATACCCTTTTGGATATTGTCTCCATTATACCGTATGAGGGGAAGAATACGGCCACATTTCCTGGGACTGAATCCAGTATACCCGCTATTGCAAGCGCCATCTTATTCCACATGTGCTCGCTCCTGAGAGTATATTTGGTGGTTATGCCGTGAGTCAAGAGAACCAGGCGATTCTCGGGTGGAAAAGGATTTGGGTACTGCCTGCTTATGGCATTTTCAAGCCCGAGGACATTTTCATACATTTGAGGGGGGACCAATGTGCCGGACATTAATATTGATGCGTGGGACCTGGATAAGACTTCAGAGCAATATAGCGCAGGGTCTAGGCATTTAATAGAGAGCTGCAGCCTTTTTCCGGACTGGGACAAGTATGTGTTCAGTATCCTCGCATAGGCTGACTCATCCCTTTCCTGGTCCAGCCAATCCCTGATGAAAGAAGATACGGAACTGCAATAGCTCCTGTAACGATTGGGGAGCTGCAGTATCTTCTCGGCGCAGGTTTCAAGGTCTTCTACAAATGCGCTGGCAGGCATTCTCAACTCAGAGTCGAGAGTATCCAACAAGTCTTGCTTTCCTACAAACGCTTCGTCGCCCTTAAGCCGTTTTCCAAGGCCCAGCAAAATAGAATTAAGCCCCCTGAGATCAGTCTCTAGGTTTTTCTCCCGAAGGGCCTGGGCCTCTTTTATAGAATTGTCCAGGGTATATTCGCTCAGGCTCGAGCTCATCAGCCTGCGCACCCGTTCCGGAAGGTTGTGGGCTTCATCCACAATAACTATAAGGTCTTCCATTGCCTTTCCGGTTTTATTCAACAGAACTTGGCGGACGTGAGGATGGAAAAGGTGGTAATAGTCCCCGATTATGACATTCGCCTTAGCTGCCAGCAAGGTGCTGAGCTCATATGCACAGAGCTCCCTGTCTTTGCATTCCCTGAAAAGCTCTTCTGCGTGGAGCGGGCCCTTTTTTTCAATCCGGGACATCAGCTTTTTTGCCTCTCGGGAAATCTCTTTGGACTTGGGTTCCACTACATTGTTGCAGAACCTGCAGCTCTCATTGCTGCGGTGAGATTGGCAAAAGTAGGTGAATTCAGAATGGTTAAGGCCTGAGGCAAGCTCGAAGAGACAGGTCCACTGCTTTCCTATTATATCGACGGCGCTTATATTTTTGACATGGCGCTCCCCGATTTTTTTTAATGTTTCGATTGCAAGGCGGTGCTGGCTGTGCTTTGGCGTGAGGAAGAATACGGTTTTACTGTTCTCGAGGGCATATGAGACCGCGGGCGCAAGCGAGGCTGCAGTCTTGCCAATCCCAGTGGGTGCACTTGCCAAAAGGGACCTGCCCTCGCTTATGGCCTTCACCGCGTCTTCAAGCATGTCCTTCTGCTGGTCGCGTATATGCGGGAAGGGGAACAAACTCTTTTCTAGAATATCCATAGAAGTATCGTAAGGAAGATAAACATCAGGAGGAAGAGGACAGGTATGACACGGCTTAGTATTCTTACCATAGTCGCGAGCTCGTAATAGGCCTCGCCGAAAACACGGACGCCGCTAAGGAGGGACTCGCCGTAGTAGAACTTGGCCTCTTTTAGGTCTGAGATTGCTTCTGAGATTACCTGGCGTATGGCTGAAGGGGGCGTATCTGGTCTGTTTATGAGTGCCTTGAGTGGGAGCGAATGCGTATCCGTAGAAAAAGATATTACGCGATTGATGCCAAGCAGCTTGGCCTCTTTTTGGATGGCGTTTTGTTCCGCATCAGTGAGGCCGTTTGTATCCTCGATAAAATAAAGCGTCTTCTCACGCGCTTCGATTATCAAGGCAAAAAGGCTATAGTCGCCGTATTTGAGAATCGATGTCCCGATTTTAGCCTTCCTGAGCCGATCTTTAGAAAGGCGGTCGACAAGTTTTGATACGAGCCTGTCCAGGGCATATGCGTCCTTGCTGAAGGGCTGGACGTTGCTGCAGGTCTTCATGGGCGGGTTTGGATGGGAATCGATTATCATGATCTTTTTGCCCTTGTGTTTATTTCGTATTATCTCGATTGCCGCGGGGTCGTAGTCGTCGATGTGGTCGCATGAAAGGGAGATTAAGTAAAGGTCGTTGAGCCTTTGGCCCGTTGCCTTCATATCGCCCTCGCGGGTGTCAATGACCTGTGAGGCCATCAATAGCTGATATTTCCCTTCTGATATAGATTCAACAACCCGGGATTCCATTTTGCCTGCGGGATTGTATTCGTGGTTGGTGGGCATGTGGAAGAAATATGAATTCCCATAAGAATCATTCAGCTTTTCTATGCATCTGGAACTCAGATCACCGCCGCCCACGCTCCTTATTGGGCCCGAGTGCAGCCAGGGGCCAATCAAAACATTCTTTTGATCCCCGGATTTGAACATCATATATTGCACCGGGACATCGATTTCATCGCCAATGTCAAGCGACACGTCCTCGCCGCGTATACCTTTAAGGAACTTGCTCAGCTCAGCCATGCCTGACATGCCCACAAAAACCAGGGAGAATATATGCTCGTTGAAAAGGATTATCAGTGTCGAGACTGCAAGAGAGGCTAAAAGCAGGGAAGCATGTATTAGATCAAGCGAGAATGCTTCCAAGGACCAGGCAAGGAAGAGCCAGACGAGTGCAGGCTGAAGGAATGACAAGGAGATGCTGCGTGCACCTATTCTCAACGCGCCCAGTCCGTTAAGTGAGACCATCCATACAGTATATGAAAAAGCAGTCCAGAGAATCAGGGAGTCTAAAAAGCTTATCCTCGTAGAAAGCCTGAGCAAGGCAAGTACCGCTATAAACGCTATCTGGCTTATGAGTATTATCAGGTAGGACCATTTGGCTTTGAACTCAGGGGTGCCTTTATCTATAAGGGTGCCAGAACCCAGGTTGAGCAGTGTGAATAGCGCAGCAAAGAGTATAGGGTTTATGGCGAGCCTCGGCTCGAGTATTGACTCGGAGGCCAATGCCAGAAGTGCGCCCGTAAGCAGTATAATAACCACTATCCCGAATATACCCGGGCCCTTGGCGCCAACAAATGAGAACTTCTTGAAATCCCTGGCATCCATGCGCTAGTTTTGACGAAGATGGGATTTAAATGTGTGTTAGGGAAGAATAATTAAGGAGGGTGGCTTATTCAACGGGGACGCCTTTTCTTTTTGTTGAAGTCATGAGGTTCATGGGGCTCGTTCTCACGCATTTGCCTGGCGCGACTTTCCGAAGCAATTCTACCATACCTCCAGTTTTCGGAACCCCTACCATAAAAGGTTTCTCTACCCCTACGTATATCTCGAGAGGGAAGCTTATAAAGATCCCGAAGCATGGCTTCTGCGGCTTCCGGATTTCTGCGAGAAAGATTAGAAGTCCTGTTTAGTATATCCACGATTCGCTGAGACCTTGCAGTGCCTGCATTTTGGTGTACCCACCGGCTGGATTCTAATTCAGCCAACTGGCCGGGACGTCTGGACAGAGTATCGACGACTGCAAATGCATTGTAGTTGGTGCCGGCTATCTCTCTTATGGGTTCCCAGTGCTTGAGTACTGTAGGGCCAAGACGCCTAAGGCGCGGATGGCTCTCAAATGCCATGCGATCGTATCTGTGAAAATCTCCAGATCGCGCAGCCTCTACCATTCCAGGCACTCTCGCTTCTGCACGCATTGCTATCCTATGCGGCTGCAGATGTCTGTATAAGCCAACACCGCCCACACCCAATGCGCCTGCACCAATCAAAGCTCCAGCAACGACTGCGCGGCCTGTCGGCGTTAAAACACCCCTCGGTTTGCGCCTCTTTCCAGATTCCAGTATACCCTTCGGTAAAGATGGGGCTTTGGGGGCTTTTCTTGGTTTCATGGTTGGGATATACTATAAGCTAAAGGGTTAAAAATCCATTTAGAAGAGAATTAGGGTGCTGATTCGGAAAAAAAAGAAAAAAGGCGGATTATCCGCCTATCTTGTACATGCCGGTTCCGCAATCGGGGCATGTGCCTTTCTTTGCTTTCTTTCCGTTCTTCATGGTGACGTCCTCTGCACCGCTCATTTCCTTTTTTGCCTTGCATTTCACACAATAAGCTTCTGTCATTTTGGTTTCTCCATTGCTTTAAAAAGCCTTAATTTAAGGGTTGGATTTATAAAAACACCGCTCGCTGCGCTCGCGAGCTTTTATGGTATCGTATAGGTTATATTATCATAAAAACACGGATTTGCGGAGATTTCTGCAAATCCTGCTTACTATGCCCAGTCACCCAGCCAGATTTTGGCCTCCCGCTTCAGAAAGCTCTCTTTAGGCTTGGCTCTCTGTGTCGCTTGGGCCTGCCTTTGTGCCTGGCTTCTTTGCGCAGCCATCGCCCGCTCATAGGCCTGCCTTTGGTAGGCTTCCCTTTGGTAGGCTTCCCTCTGATAAGCTTCCTTTTGCGATCGAAGCTGTCGCATTCCTAAGCTCCCTTCCCTTGCTAGAGGGAGCCCACCATAACCGGGCCTCTCAATACCGGCTTGTGGAAACCTCTTTTGCGGGACGGGAAGGTATGACCTCGCATATCCGAAAGAAGGCGTAATAGCGGGACTCACAAAGCGAGGGGCCCTGGGATTCGCAATAGATTGCCTGCCAGGGGGTAAGCGCTCTTGGGGTGCTGCCCTCTTCCCAATCGGCAGGGGAAAGCCAAAAAGCGTGGGCTTCTTCTTGGACTTCTTCTCGCGAGCTTCCTTTATCTGGCGGGGATTCCTGGGTCGGCCTCTTGCCGAAACTGCAGCCCCCATATATAATGCCCCTCTCATAGCAGGTCCAACCATTGGCTATCGCTAAGTCTTGAGAAACAAGGAAGAAAAAGCAAAGAAAAAAAGAAAAAAAAGGAAAAGCAGGTGTCCCTACTTGTTCCTGATTGCGGCCTGTGCAGCGGAGAGCCTTGCTATAGGCACCCTGAAAGGCGAGCAGGACACGTAGTTGAGCCCTACCCTATGGCAGAAGTCCACAGAGCTCGGGTCGCCCCCCTGCTCACCGCAGATGCCCACCTTTAGGTCCTTGCGGGTAGCCCTGCCGCGCTCTACTGCTATTTTAATAAGCTCGCCAACGCCCTCCTGGTCCACAGCAGCGAAGGGATCCACTTCTAGAATCCCATTCTCCTTATAGGCCCCCAAGAACTTGCCGGAGTCGTCCCTTGAGAATCCAAAGGTCGTCTGCGTCAGGTCGTTCGTGCCAAACGAGAAGAACTCGGCGCTCTCTGCTATCTTGTCTGCAGTGAGAGCAGCCCTTGGCAGCTCTATCATAGTGCCTATCTTTATCGGTATGTCAGCCTTCTTCTCAGCCAGCACCTCTTTCGCAGTCTTTTCCACGACGCACCTCATGATCTCCATCTCCTTTGCCGCAGCAACGACAGGTATCATTACCTCGGGATCTACGTCAATGCCTTTCTTTTTGACATTTGCCGCAGCCTCGAATATCGCACGAGTCTGCATTTCTGCAATCTCGGGGTACACTATGGCAAGCCTGCAGCCCCTGAAACCAAGCATCGGGTTTATCTCATGGAGGCTATTAACTTTTTCCTCTACGAGAGCAACTGTCGTGTTCATCTGCTCGGCAACCTCCTTCATACCCTCTTTTGTCTGAGGCATAAACTCGTGGAGAGGGGGGTCCAATAGCCTTATAGTCACAGGCAGGCCTTTCATAATCTGGAAAAGCTCTTCGAAATCACCCCTCTGGTGCGGCAGGAGCTTTGCGAGAGCTTTCCTGCGCCCCTCTTCTGTATCTGAGAGGATCATCTCCCTGACTGCTACAATCCTGTCGCCCTCGAAGAACATGTGCTCGGTCCTGGCTAGCCCGATTCCCTCTGCGCCAAACCCTATTGCAACCTTGGTGTCGCGGGGAGTCTCGGCATTTGTCCTGACACCCAGCTTTCTCACTTCGTCGGCCCACTGCATAAGGGTTCCAAACTCGCCCTTCATCTCTGGGTCGATTACCGGAGCCTTTCCAAGGATTATCTCCCCAGTAGAGCCGTTAAGGGAGATATAATCGCCTTCCCTTACTACGGTATCGCCCACCTTGAGCTCTTTGGTCTTATGGCTTATCCTAAGGGCTTCTGCACCGGCTACGCAGCACTTGCCCATGCCCCTGGCGACAACGGCAGCATGCGATGTCATACCTCCTTTGGCAGTTAGTATTCCCTGCGCCACAGCCATGCCGTGTATGTCCTCAGGAGAAGTCTCGTTCCTGACCAGGATTACTTTCTCGCCTTTATCGTTGACCCATTCCTCGGCGTCGTTGGCTGTGAAGACAGCCTTTCCTACCGCGGCACCGGGGGATGCGGGAAGGCCTTTTGCAATTATGTTCATCTCGGCCTTGGTGTCTATCTGCTTGTGCAGAAGCTGATTTAGGGAATTCGGCTCGACCCTTAGCAGGGCGGTTTCCTTGTCAATCATCCCTTCTTCCACCATCTCGACTGCAATTCTCACAGCAGCATGGGCAGTCCTCTTGCCATTCCTTGTCTGGAGTATGTAAAGCTTGCCCTCCTGTATGGTGAACTCCATGTCCTGCATGTCCTTGTAATGCTGCTCCATCTTGGACATAAAGCCTACCAACTCTTTATATATCTCGGGCATCTCCTCTTTCATGTCGTCCATGTGCTTCGGAGTCCTGATTCCGGCGACGACGTCTTCACCCTGTGCGTTTACAAGGTACTCGCCATAGAAGACTTTTTCTCCGGTCGACGGGTCCCTTGTGAAGCACACGCCTGTTGCAGAGCTGTCGCCCATGTTTCCGAACACCATGGTCTGGACATTGACTGCCGTACCTATGAGGCCGACAATTTCATGAATAGACCTGTATTTGATGGCACGGGGATTGTTCCATGAGCCGAAGACAGCGTCCACAGACATCTGCAGCTGCTTCATTGGGTCTTCCGGGAAGCTCTCATTCGTATCCCTCTTTATTATCGCCTTGTATTGTTTGATTAGTTCCCTGAGGTCTGCCGCATCGAGGTCAGTGTCCAACTTTACGCCTTTTGCCTCTTTGAGTGCGTGGAGCGCCTCCTCGAAGTGGTCGTGCTCGACACCCATGACAACATCACCGAACATCTGTATGAATCGCCTGTAGGAGTCCATGGAAAACCTTTCGTTGCCGGTAAGCTCTGCAAGCCCCTCTGCGACCTTGTCGTTAAGGCCAAGGTTGAGGACCGTGTCCATCATGCCAGGCATTGAGACAGCAGCCCCAGAGCGCACTGAAACGAGAAGGGGGTTCTTCGGGTCACCCATCTTCTTGCCCATCTTTGCTTCCAGTTTTTCAACTGCCTTTTTTATATCTTCATTGAAGCCTTCCGGGTATTTCTTTCCGTTCTTGTAGTAGAAGTCGCAGACCTCGGTAGTGATCGTGAATCCCGGAGGTACGGGGACTCCTAAATTCGTCATCTCAGCCAGGTTGGCGCCTTTGCCACCCAGCAGCTCTTTCATTCCTTTATTTCCTTCTTCGAAGGAGTATATGTACTTATTCATTTTTACCTATTCTACAATCTTTCGATTAGCTTGTTTAGTATGACTCGTTGATTCTGAGCACCCCTCGCGCTCTGGGGCTCTATTTAGAACAAAACAGCTTAAAAACATTAGCTTTAATATGGCCTTGGATTGCTGGCGAGCCACTCAGAGAAAAGGCTCTTGCAGTCGCCTGCTCGTATACTTTTTTTTATCCGGATTCCGCTGCCGCCGAGTTTCTTCATTTCTTCATTGGAAACTGGCAGCTCGTTGAATCCCGCCCGTCTCGCGTCGGATATCGATGCGCCGTATACTATCTCACCTATCCTGGCCCAGTGAATTGCAGAGAAGCACATGGGGCAAGGCTCGGTCGTGGAATATATCGTGCAGCCTGAAAGGTCGATAGTCCCAAGGCTTTTGCAGGCCTGCCTTATGGCATTAATCTCTGCATGGGCCGTGGGGTCACTGTCTTTCCAGACTGTGTTGTGGGCGCATGCAATGACCTCATCGCCTTTGGCTATGCAAGCCCCGAAGGGGGTCTGGCCCTTCTTTATGCCTTCGCGCGTCTTATCTATGGCTTTTTGCATAAAGTCCATGACGAAATTGAAGAATCCAGGATAAAAAGAAAGGGGATGAAATAAGCTATCAACTTTTAATCTAATGCCCCGTAATAATATCGGTTTAAAAATGAAATATCTCGCCTTGTTGTGCGTGGTTGCACTGGCAATGGGTGCTTCGGCAGAGTACTCTTTTGACATTATAAGCTCTGGGACAGACAATGTAATATTTGAGTACGCATGCAGCAGAAACAGCGACTGTATGTCCCCGGGAGAAGAATTCTGCGGCAAGGGGAATGTTAAAACGGTATTATGCAGGTCTTTTGAAGGCAGGTGCGAGGTTAGTTGTGATCCCTTGCAGCGCCGAGATGCAGAAGAAAAAGGCATTTATGACGCTAACATAATAATCACGCCTAGCCAGCCAAGCGAGCGGCGAGAGGGAAGGGAAATCAGCGTTCTGGTAAAGGACACTAGAGACGACCCTTTTATGAACTGGGGTGTCGATGTCTATTGCGGCGGCCGCTGGGATACCGAGGTAGTCGAAGGCTCCACATACAGGGGGCAATTGGTAATAAGGGGTTTTATGGAGAGCTTCTATGTAGACGGCGAGCTGGAAGAAAGCCTCTACACGGACAGGCAGGGTAAAACCTCATTCACGCCCGATAAGCCGGGATTTTATGTAATATATTCAGCTGACAAGTACCTGAGCTTTTATGTCGCAGACGAGAGCGGCGAGATAATGGAATGTGGAAACGGGATTTGCGAGAGAAATTTAGGCGAGGATGAAAAGGTTTGCCCGGAGGATTGTGCAGCTACTGGGCCGGCCATAACAGCACCTGAGACTGGCGACACTACGGATACTGGCGAAACGCCCGAGCCTGTAGATCCTGAGCCTGTCGTCCAGGTACCTGAGTCTACGCAGCCCTCAGAATCTGGCGTCGGACCTGTTGCCCAGGGGGTACAAACCCCGCAAGAGGACAACCGCATGCTGCTGTTGATAATAATTATAATAGCTACTGGAGCAGTGGTGGCAGTCCTGCTCATTGTTTACATGAAGAAGGGCAAGGGCCCGAAAGGTTCGGCAGTTGCGGCAGCGCAGGCTGCCCCCCTTGCGCAGACCCAAGCAAGTGCACCCAGCCAAGCGGCAACCCCGGTAGAGATAACATGCCCCAAATGCGGCGCCAAAAACCCAGGCGGCAGCACCTTCTGCATCAAATGCGGCGAGAGGCTGAAATAGTCCTTGCCTTTTTTATGTTTTATTTTTCTATTTTTAAAGGAGCTGCGATAAGATTACCATGGGCCTGTTCGAAGACCTGCACCTGCTGATATGCCTCATATCCTTCCTATACTTGTTCAGGAAGGTCAAGGAGTCCACCCAGTCGAGGATGCTCGGAGTAGTCGTCTCGGGCTTTGTGATATTCTTCATATTCTTCCAACACGTATGGATAGCCTTTTTGTTCTTCTTCATAATGTTCGGCTATCTCTTCATCGGCGGTCTGACCTCCGGTATCGTAGAGGGCCAGATGACGCGCGCTTACATGGGCTTCCTAGGTGGCATGGGCCGCGGCGGGGCACCCAACAACATGATAATGCCATTCCCGCAGCCATCGGGTGGTACGAGTAGCTGGATAACCCCGGGCGGAAAAGCTTAATTGAAAGATGGACTCCTCCACCTTCCTCCTTTTCCTTATCCTGATGGGCCTAGCTTTCACCTCAGGCAACCAGACGCTCCTATACATGGGCATTGGCGTGGGTGCGATATTCTTAATACTTATGGGCGGCGCGCACCACATAATAGTCGCGATAGTGTCGCTGGCTATACTGGGTGTGGGCTATATGATGTCGCAGGAGGGTGACACCCAATACATGCTTTATGCGCTCTTGATTTCTGGCGCCTTATTCATGATATTCGTCCTGCACGGCAAGGACGAGGCTGCAGGAGGCGGTATGGACCCATATGGGGGCATGGGCGGTCTTGGGCTTCCAATGGGCTATTGACTTTTAAACTAAAACCCCTTAACCTAGCATGGCCGAATATTTCTCAGGGAGCGCAAGGCTTAATAAGACCCCCATAAAGTGGACTTCTGTTTTCCCGAAAGGATTTACACATAACTGTGAGAGATGCGGGCTTTGCTGTACCCTAGTGCATGTCAACCAGAAGGACTTGCAGAGGCTAAATGCCTCGGGCTCGAGCAGCCTAGTTACCGAGCAAGTGCTTGGAGGCACGCCAAGGAAGGTGATGAAGACCAGGGAAAACGGAACCTGTGCTGCCCTCAATAAAGACTGGCTCTGCGACATATATGAAGCAAGGCCCATGATATGCCGCTCTTACCCCTTCCTGGTAAACCCAGGGATGGATGGTAAGCTGGTCATCGATATTTCTATGGGCTGCCCCTATGTGGGGCTCTTCGCGGATAAAAAGATTGAGAGCAGGGATTTAAAAGATGCAGTGGGGATTACAATTGATCACATCCCGGAAACCTTGAGGTCGTCGATGTCTTACAGAAAAACGCTTGCCGACCATCTAAGGGCTGCTTTCCCGCCCGCATTCCTTTCGGAAAGTGAAAGACTGGAATTCATGGATGCTGCTATATCATATCTAGTGGGTTTGGAGGATCCGTGTAACATTATCTCTGAATCCGAAGCATGGGGCAGGGGCATTGCAGGCTATTGCAGGAGTAAGCTCAGTGAGGGGGGCAATTTCAATCCCAGTGAACTCAAAGGCGCCCTGTCTCTGGGAGGCAATGTAGAGAAACCTTCAAAAAAGCGCTGTAAGTTAGTCTTTGGGGATATTGGAAACAGGATTTTCTTTTTGGGCGAGAATGGTGTCGAGTTCAGCAATATCAGTGCCGGCTTCCTGGGAGTGCGTATAGGCGGGACTAGAATACCTTGGCGCAGCTTCGAAAAGATGGCCTACTCCAAAGCTGCGATTGAAGAGCTTGCATCCTATATGAAAATCTGCATTCGCAGACCCGGCTTCCAGGTGACCTCGGCCAAAATCGCGAATTACCTGGTGGATTATGAGGGAGTTGGGGCCATGGATCATGAGATAAGCTCTGTTCTCTTGTCTCGCGCCCTTGTCAGGCATTTTGATCCCATTGCCCGCAGCATATCAGGCATGAGAGGGGACGAAAAAATAAGCGGCGAAGACGCAAGGCTGGCCATATGCAATATGGATAATATATTCTTAACTGCCCTTATGAGCGGAAGCCTGGCAAATGACTTCGTAAGAAGAATCAGGTCGGGAGAATTAACTAGCGTACCATCCCTATGATGCGGCCGGCGGAAGTCCCCCAGTGGTCTGCCATCTCTTCCCACCAGTTGTTGCCGTCCCACTTGGGCTGGTATTTGACACGCAGCATCTGCTCTTTCATGCCTTCTGAAGCAGGACCTATGTCAGGTGAGGGGTAAAACATCTTGTTCTGGTTCTTTGATGCGCCAGACTCGCTTGTAGAAACGAGAACCATGAGGACTCCGATGCCCAGCGCAACCCAAACCATTCCTTCCTTAAGGGCGAAGATTACAAGCACGAGCATTACCAAAACCAATACCATATTCATTTTGCGTTAATTTAATCGGGAAAGCTTAATAAACCTTTGTCATTGCAAAAGCCCTAATCCGCGGCCTAAGCCTGGCCCGAGCTCTTCGCCAATTGCGTTATGCATCTCATGGTCGTCCTCGTGACCCGTCCAATCACTCTGGTATTTTATCCTAACCATCTGCTCCTGCATGCCTTCAGATACTGGCTTGAGGCGCTCCGGGGGATAAAAAAAGGGCGTTCGTGAAGGCTTCTTTTCACCCATTGCTATGACTGCCATGAGCAGGCATATGCCCAATGCAACCCAGACCATTCCAGAGCTGATACCATAGAAAACCAGCAAAAGCATCACGAGCATAACTACTAGGTTCATTTTGTCATAATCCGAACGGGCTTCCCATATCCTGTTCAAGCCTCGCCCGCTTGGCATTAGTCTTGTGGCTGTATTTGAGGTTGATGAAGCGTTCCAGCTCGTCTGCGACAGGGAGCGGTATATTCAGCATGTCGCCGTCTAGGTGAGGCGACTTGTGAGTACCCAGAGTGTCCTCGCGTGGGTCCACCTCTCCGGGATCTTTAAGGTCCCAGTTGAAGCCTTGCCCGCCCTTGGCAAGGGCATATGCCTGTGGCTGCGGATAGGGCTGGAAGCCCGCAGGTGCAGTGGGGCCTTTTCTGTTCAAGGAATACGCCACCGCACCCACGGCTATGAGAGCTATACCCATCCAGCCTGCGCCCGGGGCCAGCAATAGCGCCGCGCCCAGTATCATGATTATGGCTGTGCTGTCCATCATTCTTTTGCCCAGTCGTCAAAGCCTGTCTTGACCGTTTCAAAGGTAGGTTCAAGGCACTTGGTCTTGAGTATGGGCTTGCTTGTGCGGAAGTGGGAAGTTATCAAGTTTGTGAAGACCTTAACGCCATCAACGGGATTCTGTTCATCCATGAAAGGCATGTTCAGCCTCAGGTCATCTTTTACCCTGACTCTTGCCATGGGATTTTCTTTATCTTGTGGTCCAGTAGCATAAAAGCTGAAGGTCCCTGTTCTTTTTCCAACTGAGGCTATTCCACCTGTGAGATCATATTCAGGGCTTCCCTTTTCAGGACCTATTGACCCAATATCAGCTATACCGTCCGGTGGCATCGTCGGCTTGAAGTGCATGGGGTCGTTCACAGAGCCCCAGATTTCTTTTTTCTTGGCAGGCTTGCCCTGCGACATCATTGGCCTCGCCTGTGCCATAGCAGGACGGGGCACCATCACAGGACTTTGCTCGCCGCCCAAAGCCATAGCTAATGAGAGCATTATAGTAGCTATACCCAGCCACCACCAGGTGCCTCCTAGGAAGAGTATGAAAAACCCCAGTGCCAGTAGGCCCAGCAGCGTCGTGGTGCCAATAGCCATGCCGTCTATTTCTTCTCCAGGACCTCGACCATCTTGATATTGAGTTCCCTGATAGTGTCAAGGAGCTCTTTTAACTGCCCAAGTTCGGTCTCGATCGCATCCATTTTGTCCGTAAGCTGTTTTGCAGTTTCCGCATCCAATTTTTCTTCCTCCTCTTGTGTCAGTTCCTTGTTTGAGAATTTATCTTGTAATGTGTCACCCGAGTCACCGAGCGCCTTGGCAGTTTCTTTTTTCGGTGCGGGAGCGACGGGCTTTGAAATCGCTTCCTTGATTAAGCTAAGCCTCTTCATCTTAGCCTGGGTAAGGCTGTCTTCAGATACCTTATCTTTCTTTTCCTTTTTGCCGTCTTTCTTGTCCTTTGTGGCTTTTTTATCTGGAGATTCTTTAGAGGATGATGAAGTCATGGCAGCCAGCTTAGAAAGCCGGTCATCGCCCTTTGCAGCAGGGCTTGCCTGTTTTTCGGCTTCGGAGAGATTTGCTTGTTCAGCATCTTTTTTCTTCTTGCCGAATAGTCCAAAGAAGCCCTTACCTTCTTTTGAGGATTTCTGCTCTTTTGCCTTAGGGGCTTTTTCCGGGGTCTTTTCTGGGATTTCCTTGCTTGTGGTGGTGTCTAGGGGCTTAAAAATATCGGCAAGGGGGTCTTTTTCAGGAAGCACTTTACCTGCGTCAGGGGGAAGTACATTAGAAGCGGAAGGAGCTATGGAAGGCTCTGCAAGCGGCGCTTGCTGCTGCACTTTGGTTACTGCATTGGCTTGTTGGGGGTCTTTTTTCTTCTTGCCGAATAATCCTAGGAATCCTTTGCCCTCCTGAGAGGGTTTAGGCTCTTTTGCCTCGGGGGCTTTTTCCGGAGTCTTTTCCGGGATTTTATCATCAGTTGCGCTCTCTTGCTTGCCTGCAGCTTTATCCTGTGTGCCTTCGGATTTTTCCTCGCCCTTGGAATCGGCTTTTGCTTTTGCAATCTCTTTTTGAAGCTCCTTTGCCTTTTTTATGAGATGGTGCACCTCCCTTCCGCTAAGCCCAAAATCTACTAATTGTGTTTTGACTTCGTCGTCGCTCATGCCTTCTTCATATAATTTGGCGACCAATTCTTCAGGTTTGGAGCTACTCATCTTTTTAATCAGATGGCTATAATTATGCATTGTTTAATTAAAATGCTGTTTGCATGCAAATATGGCTTCTAAAAGTGTTTGGAATCTGCCCGGGGGACCCTGGGAAAGGGTATTCGCAGGGGTGTGGAACAATTTCAATGTAGCAGTCTATGAGAACTCTGAAAAAGTCCTTCTGACCACCATATTCCCGAAAACAGGAGAAGTCAACTGGATTATGATAAGGGTAGACAAGATACTACTGGTGCCCAAGGGATTC
The DNA here is from genome assembly GCA_964391885.1 of uncultured archaeon. GTDB lineage: Archaea > Altiarchaeota > Altiarchaeia > JAFGQM01 > JAFGQM01 > CAYMNU01. The sequence goes on from CAYMNU010000082.1 coordinate 38,088, forward strand.
GAAAAGATCGAGGCGGAACTCCAACAAAAGAACATTCAGATACTCAAGCAGAGAATTCCCGAAAGGCATATGGATTATATCATATTGCTGACACCCCCGACCACGGTGGAATTCGGCAGCAAGGAGATAGGCTCGAGCGTATTCCAAAAAACGCTGGCACTCGGTAAAGAGGTCGAAGAGATAAAAGCTCTGGCGAGCAAAAAGGGTGTTGAGGTAATAGACTTAAAGGACGCACCATATAAAGAGGCTGCAAATGTTATGGGGAATCCGACGCTGTTGCTAGGTTTACTAAGTGTGGCGCCCGAGGGGGAAGAGCCAAAGAAGGAGCGTCTTACTCAAATAACATTAGGAGAAACTGTAGATGGTTTGTTCGGCATAGATGAAAGTTTCTTTCGCTCCTTCAGCTCGATAAAAAGAGGTAGCGAGGAGGAACGAAATTATCTTGCGCAGGCTATAATGGAAAGTGCCATAATAGATGCATCCCCAATGCCGATAATCTTCAATTTTAGCCAATCCCACTTAAAGCTTTCCCAAGCAAACCCCTACCCCTATGATTATTCGCGCTATGGGTTCGAGTCACACAATATAGGATTCAGGCTTGAAAGCTATGACGCCTCATCCAATGAATGTCCACTAAAGATTAATCTTAACCAAGCGAGTCCACAATTCCTCTGGAAGCTTTTCGGGCTTGGGACCGACGAAGCTTCTACTGCCATACTTTCTGCGGCAAATAAGCTGCAGCAGTCCAATTCTATAAACACTATAGAAGACCTAAAAAATGAGATCTGCAAAACAGCTCCGGGGAATGATAAGGAGCGAGGCATCCAGTCCAATGCCCTCAGGATATTGGGCACTATCGATTTGGCTTACGGCGACATATTCTCTTCAAGCTGTGATTTCTGTGCAGTGTTGAAAAATTGGATTGGGAAGAATGCGACAGTCCATATAGACTTAGCGGGACTTGATAAAAGGCCCAGACTAGCCTTCCTGCTTTATGTACTTGACAGTGCGGAGGTGATGCGCCTCTCAGGAAACTCGTCAGACATAGAAACTAAACGGCTAGAACAGGTTTACTTTGGCTTGGTAAACCTTGCTTGGTTTGGAACAGGCATACTACAAGAGGAAATAATAAATAAGATCATAGAAAGCAAGTCCGGCGGGCTTTTTGTAAACGAGGGAGACCTGCCTATGAAAATTGAGAGCAGAGTTGTAAACAAATTCAGTATTACCGGGCCAGGCAAAGCCAAATTATACCGAGGGGGGCGAGGAGCCGAATTCACAATAAGGCCGCTTCTGAGCTGTCCACCCTAATCGGATAAATGGTTTCCAGGACAATAAAACCGTTTGGAAAAAGTTGCGGGTTTTAATGTTTTTATACGCAGTCGCTATAACTTCACATGGCCACTTGTCCTGAATGCGGAAGCAAAATCGCACATGAGGGAGGCTGCATGACTTGCTATAGTTGCGGTTGGGCTGCTTGCAGCTGATTTCTTATTTTTGCAATATATCTAGATCGTGTGAAGCTTATATATTTAGCAAATGCTAGACTAGAAAAAAATAGGATTAAAAAATTACTTCTTTGCAGTCTTAGGGACTTTCATTCCTAGCCTGACAATGCCCGTGCCGACAGGCGGGGGCTTGCCGACTATGATGCTCTCGGCAACTCCGGTGAGATAATCCTCTTCACCTTTGAGTGATGCGCTAAGAAGGTGCTTTGTGGTTTCCTCGAAAGCCGCCTTGGCAATAACCGAGCTCTTGGAGCCTGAGATGCCGTGCCTGCCTATTGCACTAATGTCGCCGGTAAGGGTCATCATATCTGCTACAAGCATTAGGTGCCTTATATCGACACCCAGATTCTGCTCGTCAAGAACCTGTTTGGCTTCCCTGATTATGGCGTTTCTTGCGGCTTCTATGCCCATGAACTCATAAATTTCCTGGATATTGTTGGAATAAACCTTATCGTGTTCAATGCCCTTGATTTTGTACACTTCGCGAAGATTGGAGCCTTCTGTATATATTATAAACTGGCCATCCTCTTCCTTGATAAGTATCCTTCGGACACCCTTGACTCCGGCGAGCTTTGTCTTGCCTATCTTTTTTCTTATCTTGGCAAGGTCTGCGATGCTTTTCTTTTTTGAATGCATCTTAAAGCCTTCTTTCACCTTTTCGTAATCGCCCAGCTTTTTAAGGTTTTTTTCAATGTCTTCGACATAAAGCTTGTCTTCTGCTATTATGATGACTGCCATTTCGGCAAGGTCCGTCCTCAATTTTGCGACATTATCGATATTGACTTCTCTCAGCTTCTTGCCTATCTGTTCGGCTTCCTCAAGGCTTTTCACCTTATCTAGCTCAAGGGGTATTCTCATGAGGGTGGTGTCGGGCTCTCTCTTGGCGTCCACGACTTCTATAAGCCTGGGAAGGCCCTGTGGAACTGCAACCTCGGCTACGCCGGCATAGTGGAAGGTTCTCATGGTCATCTGGGTTCCAGGCTCGCCGATGCTCTGCGCTGCGATGGTACCCACCGCCTCGCCTGGGGATACCCTACATTGTTCATACATCAGTATTGCCCTGTCGACCAATGCCTTGAATTCTTTCTGGTCTTTCGCCTTTGGGACTCCTTCTTCCCTTATCTTGCTTACAAGCGAAGGGGGCAGTATGCCCATAGCCCTTGAAAGTTCCTGGTTTATAATCTTGTCATCCATTTTATTCTCCACCGAACTCTTCGTAATCGATCATGCCCACCTCGTCGTCAAACTCTTCCTGCTTCATGTGCTCTTTGGCCTTGCTGATGGACATCTCTTCCTCGAGTATAGGTACATCACCATTATATGTTTTGGAAACGTCACAGCCGTCCTCGCCGTACTTGAACTGGACTATTGCACCTCCAGAATCCTTAACTGTGAGGTTGTCGTGTACTATGAGGTCCTGCAATGCGTTAATCAGCCGCCTCTGCAGGTATCCGCTTCTTGCCGTCCTGATAGCCGTGTCGACAAGGCCCTCCCTGCCACCCATGGCGTGGAAGAAATACTCTGAGGGGCTAAGACCCGTCTTGAACGAATTCTTTACGAAACCCCTTGACTCAGGGCTTAGCTCTCCTTTCTGGAAATGCGACGTAGTCCTGCTGACAAAGCCCCTGCCGATTCGCTCACCACGGACCGCCTGCTGGCCTACTGATCCGGTAATCTGTGTAAGGTTAAGCATTGATCCTCTTGCCCCTGACCTTGCCATAACTACTGCATGGTTGTCCAGGCCCAGGTATTTGCCGGCTATTTCACCGGACTTGTCTCTGCTGGCACCAAGAATCGCCATTATATAGTTCTCAAGGGATTCTTTAGGGGTTTTGCCGGGTATAAGTTCAAGCTGGCCGCTTTCGCATTTCGCAATTAACTTGCCAACGTCCTTGACTGCCGTATCCAGGTTTTTCTGAATCTCATTGGCTGCAGATTCGGGGAGGTCAGAATCGGCTATAGATGAAGTAAATCCAAAGAAGCTGATTGCTCTCGCACCCAAGCGGGCAGACTCGTTGATGAACTGCATACCCACATCGTTGCCATAGGCTGCAACTATCTTGTGAAGGAGTACTCCGCCTATACCTTCTGCATCAATGACGCCGGCGAGAAGCTTCCCGTCCTCTATTTTTACAGACGCCTGCCTGTCTATCGAGGCTTTAAGCTTCTTATCCTCGTCGGGTATCATCTTATAATACTTGTCCAGCTTGTTGCGGTAACTTACTGAAAAGCCTTCTGGGAGCAATAGCGAGAATATCTCCTTTCCTGAGAAGCTCTTCTTAGACCAATCAAGCTTGCCCGCGTGGTGCTCAAGCCTTGCCATGCCTATGAGCAGCTCTGCATCACCCTTGCTAAGCTCGGCACCGTCACGCGTCAAAAGGAACATGCCGGATACGTGGTCGTGCTTACCGCTGATTACAGGCCCACCGTCTCTTGTGGATATGATGCATTTCTTTGCATCCATAAGCTCCTCGACCTCTGCAGCGGCTTCAGGGTTCTGCGGGACGTGTAGGTTCATTTCGTCGCCGTCGAAGTCGGCGTTGTAAGGCGTGGTAACCGTAGTGTTTATTCTAAATGTCTTGTAGGGCAATATCCTTACCTTGTGGCCCATCATTGACATCCTGTGCAGCGAGGGCTGCCTGTTGAATATTACGAAATCACCATCCATAAGGTGCCGCTCTACTACATCGCCTTCGGCAAGGCTCTCGATGACCGCGTCAATATTCGTATCCATGACACGTATCCTGCGGTTCTCCATCTTGAAAACATACTTGGCTGAGGGATATGCAGGCGTGTTCTTTATTAGCTTTATGAGCGCATCTTTATTATACTTCGTGACCCTCACAGGTATACTCAGTTCTGATGCGACCTCCATCGGGACACCCACTTCGTTTAAGTCCAGGTTTGCGTCGGGGGATATGGGCGTTCTTGCAGAGAAGTTGACCCTTTTTCCTGAGAGGTTGTGCCTGAATCGCCCTTCTTTGCCCTTTAGCCTTTGGGTGAGTGTCTTCAGCGGCCTCCCGCTCCTGTGCCTGGCTGGCGGGATTCCGGTTATCTCATTGTCAAAATAAGTCGCGATATGGTATTGCAATAGATCCCAGGTGTCCTCTATGGAAAGCTGTGGTGCACCGCCCTCTATGTTCTCATAAAGCCTCTGGTTTATCCTCACTATGTCTCCCAGCTTGTGGGTCAGGTCATCCTCGCTCCTGTCCCCTGTCTCCAGGGTAATCGAAGGCCTGACTGTTATAGGCGCTACAGGGAGCACCTGAAGCACGAACCATTCCGGTCTTGCGTTCTCGACATCAAGCCCCATGAGGAACAAATCGCTGTTGAGTATGAGCTCGAACCTGCTTCTTATCTCAGTCGGCCAAAGCCTCCTGCGGTCTTCAAAAAAGTAGTAGGGCTTTTCCCACTTCATCTCACCCTGCCTCTCCTTGCAATGCGGACAGGTCTTCTTGACACGCGCTTTCTGGAACGCTTCCCGCTCTACGATCGGGCCATATACGAAACCCATCTGCTCGACTTTTTCCCTGTAGCCGTTTATCTCGTCTTCGCTCAGGAGTATCCTGCCGCATTTCCTGCAGGTGCTTGAGAGTATCTGGTAAACCTTTTTAGAGTAGCCCACGTGCACTACTGGCCTGATAAGCTCGATTTTTCCGAAGTGGCCCTTGCACTCCTTTATCTTTCCGCCGCAGCTTTTGCAGCGAATACCCGGATCGATGACGCCCATCCTCGTGTCCATGAGGCCGTTCTTGATTGGCAGGCCGTCTTCATTGTAGGTATCGGGCACCTCTATCGTGCAGACTGCGACCTGCCTTATCTTTTCGGGCGAGAAAACCCTGAACTTCAGTTTTCTTATCTCTTTTTTCACGATCATTTTTTCTTGTCCTCTGTCATTATCAGGGTCGATACGCACATTGACTTTATCTCATCCAGTAACAGCTTAAACGCATGAGGTACCTGAACGAGAACCGGGCTCACTTCCCCGCATACAGGGCAGCCGTATTTGCCGGACGCCGAGTCGCGGACGGCCTCTTCGCCGCATTCCGGACAAACTATAAGGTCCGACCTGTCTGACTCCTCGACTAGCCTTTCCCTTAAGAGGAGTGATGCACCGTGGCCTATTAGGCAGTCCCGCTCCATCTCCCCGAACCTGAGGCCGCCCTCATTGGCGCGCCCTTCGGTCGGCTGGTGCGTAAGCAGGGTCACAGGCCCTCTTGACCTTGCATGCATCTTGCCGGCAACCATGTGGTGCAGCTTTTGATAGTAAATTGGTGTTATATAGATTTCACAATCAAACTTCTTGCCTGTCTTGCCGTCGTACATCACCTCAGTACCGCTATCACGGAAGCCCAGCTTTTTTAGTGATGCCCTTAGGTCCACTTCTTTCTCACCCTTGAAGACTGTGCCGTCGATTCTGCGCCCTTCCATGGCACCGACCTTGCCCCCTATCATCTCTAAAAGGTGGCCTACAGTCATTCTTGAAGGTATGGCGTGAGGGTTTATTATAAGGTCGGGAACTACGCCCCTTTCGGTGAAAGGCATATCCTCATGGCGAACCATAAGGCCGACTACTCCTTTCTGCCCGTGCCTGGACGCAAACTTGTCGCCCAGCTCCGGATATCTCGGCTTTCTAACCCTGATTTTTACAAGGCGGTTGCCGTTGTCAAGTACGCTCATGACCACCTGGTCAACAGTCCCGGATTCCCTGGGCCTTACGCACATCGAAGACTCCCTTCTTTTGTCGCCCAGTAATCCAAACTCGCCAATCTCCTCCAAGAATCTCGGGGGCGATGTTTTTCCTACTAAAACGTCGGAAGAGCCTATAGGCGTGCCCGGGTCTACAGTCCCGCCTTCGTCGAGAAGCCTATATGCCTCCAGCTCCCTAAAGCCTTCTATCTCCTCGCCGGGCAGCTCTATCTTATCCTTTTGGCCTCCTGGATATCGCTTCTCTTCAGTCTCATAGGTCCTGAAGAAAGTGGATACACCCAGGCCGCGGTCGACTGAAGAGCGATTAAATATAAGCGCGTCTTCAAGGTTATAGCCGTGGTAGCTCATGATGGCCACTACAAAGTTCTGCCCGCTGGGCAGCTTCTCGTACTCTGATATCTTGAAGCCGTGTGTGGACACCATTGGCATTTGCGCGTAATGCAAGAGGTTTGCCCGCGTGTCGTTTCTTGAGACGAAGTTGGTGACATAATAGCCTAGCGACTGCTTGCTCATTGCCGCTCCCATTGTAATCCTCGGGGAAGAATTATACTCGGAGTAGGGTATAATCGAAGCCCCTATGCCGACAATGAGAGATGGGTCCAGCTCTAGATGAGTGTGTTCGGGCGTTACTTCTGCCAACTCCATTGCAGTATAGGCATTCTCTTCTTCAAGAGAGTCTATATATTCGACTTTGCCCTCTTCGACGAACTTGTCGATGCCCAGCTCTCCTTTCTTGACCTTCTCTAGCTCGGCCTTGCTGACTAAGGGCTTTCCAGCCTCGACTATCGCCACGGGACGCTGCACCCTGCCCTTGTCGGTAAATAAGTGTATCTCTTTGTTTTCTTCAAATACGCCCACGTTAACATCCGAGGGTAGCTTGCCCTGCCGCCTTAGTGTCTTAATCTTCTTTGTGACTTTGTTGGGCTGGTCCACTGAGCCCACTATCTTTCCGTTGACCTCTATTACGTATTTACCGGAATCTGAATTGAACTCCTTGAGCGCCTCTTCTACTGGCTTATGATCCTGCTCCCTGGTGATTTTTGCAGATAGTGCAAGGTTTTTCACCAGGCCGCAGTTCTGGCCTTCCGGAGTCTCACAGGGGCAGAACCGGCCCCAGTGAGTGCCGTGTAAATCACGGGCCTCGAAATGAGGGTGAGTCCTTGAAAGAGTGGATGTAACACGCCTCAGGTGGGCCAGCACGGATATGTAATTAGTCCTGTCGAGTATCTGCGAGATACCTGTTCGCCCGCCCGGCCAGTTACCTGTAGCGAGTGAATACATAACACGCTTGGTGAATACCTCAGGCCTCACTGCACGCCTTAGGTCGATCTTCTTGCGCCTTGCGTAGTTCTTCTCGGTTTGATACTTAATATCTTTAGTAAGGGCTCCGAATGCAGTCCTGAAGAGCTCTTCCATCATGTCGCCCGCAATCTTAAGCCTCTTGTTCATGTAGTGGTCCTTGTCGTCCACTTCCCTCGTACCGAGGTCTATCTCTATCGCCCTCTTAGCCATCCTCGCAAGGAACATGCCCTTGCGCCGCCTCAGATCAGCCTCGTTGCCGACGTGCGGTAGCAAGAACAAATCAAGAACCTGCTGGGCGCGAGTAACCTGAATCTCCTTCCTCTGGCCTATTGCCACCCTGGCTCCGATATACTTAAGGGCCTCTTCCTGGTCAGGCACCTTGCAGAGTTCCAAGTTCACCTTCATCTCGGGCTTCTCTTCATCTTCGAAGAGTTCGAGTATCTCATCGTCGTTGAGGCCTAGTGCCCTGAGAACTACAGAAAGCGAAAGTATTCTGGGAAGCCCGGGGAATGAGACATACAGCGTCTCGCCGGTCCTCATTTCCTTTCTGGTGACGGCTATTCTGCTTCTGAACCCCTGGCGGGTTGAGAAAACCTTTACGGTGATGTTGTCTTTCCCGGCCACCTCGTCAATGCTTGTGATTATAGTGTTGGGCGCAAGGTCTTCCAATATGATGACCACGCGCTCCCTGCCGTTGATAATGAAATACCCGCCGAAGTCCATCGGGTCTTCGCCGAGCTCTGCGAGCTCCTTTCGCTCCAACCCATTCAGCCAGCAGTAGTCGCTCTTCACCATGATCGGGAATTCACCGATGACTGCGTTTATGGGCGGCCTTTCTATGCCATCCTGTACTGCAATAATCTCAAGGACCAGCTTTCCGGCATATGTCATGTTCCTTATGCGGGCGTCCTGCGGCGTTATCTGATGGACCGTGGAATCCATCTCCTTCGCGTCGGGCTTCTTGAGCGAAAGCTTGCCGAACTTAATCTGCAGGTTGGGTATGCGCGTCTCAAGTACGCCCACTTCGTCAACTATACCCTGCATAACATCGTTTATGAAATCGTTGTATGAATTCAGCTGGTGCTTTATGAGGTCGTCTCTGGTTATCTGCATTTTTTCACCTTATTCAATGACCACCCTGAAGTAGGGTGCTGTGCCCGCTGTCTGCGAAGCCCGTGTAATCTTTATAACATCGCCTATTTTGGCCCCTTCCGGAAGGGCGGGGTCCCCCTTAAGTATCTTGGGGAGCTTGGACCTGTCAACGCCGTATTCCATCAATATGGACTTGGCGTCATCCTCGCTTAGTATTTCGTGCGCGGGAACGATAGAATGGGTTAGTATTTCAGAGCTCAATTTTTTCACCTCTACACACATATCGGCGCAGCGGGAGACGCATGGAGCCAAATAGCGTGAAAATGCGGTACTTTAGAAGAATCGCTTTAAAAAGCTTTTCGGTTTTTGAGGCTTTGTAGATAAAGTACATGAATCAGTCGACTTTTTCTACACATGGGGCACTTTATCTACAGAACCACTAACGAGCCATTATCTCCTTGACATCAGATAAGACATCTCCAACTTCCTTCTCAACACGGTTTTTGGTTTTATAATATGGGGCCAATCCAGAATCATTGTTGCTTTCCATATTCCTAGTTATGGTCTTAGTCTCTGTCCTCTCGTTAATAAGTCGATCAACACGTAATTGGTTATAAACTTGCACTGCGCTTCCATTAGTAAGTGATGAATCTAAATTAAGTCCTGAATTTTTAATAGTGCCTAGTTGATAAGCCCCGTAATCTTCAATATTGAAGTACCTGAGCTTCTCATAAATTAGTTTACCACCACCCCAAATAACTCCACTAGTGCTGTCTATACCATAAGCAGGAATTAGTAATTCAGTTATTGGGGCAACTTCATTGCTCGTTTTTTTATTTGGAGGTACATCAAATATATGTAAGAAATATTGTTTATCAATATCTTCTCCAACTTTACTCTTAATCTTTAATCGACTTCGGATTAAGTACACTGTAGTTCGTATTAAGGCGCGATCTAAGGGGGAACTTGAAAAATCAACTGCAAAGAATCGGATGCCGTCTTTGATATAAGTGTCTATCATTTCAGGCAAAATTCTAAATTCCGCAGTTCGAGGAATATATCCAACTATCTCTTTATTATTTGAAGTTTGGTTATCAATTTTGGTTCTCTTGTATACCTGTCTAAAGACATTAATACTCTTTAATCCTGTTGGAAGTGGTGGTATGATGAGATCACATCCGGCATCACGTTGTGTGGATAGTAAGTTTATAGTCTGTATTTCACTAACCTTTTCTACCGGCACTGTTATCTCACCAACCTTATGTTGGTGGGGTATTCTTGTAAATACCAAGTTAATTTTGCCCTTAATAGTCTTGTTACTAAGTCGCTTAAGTAATCCATCTCTAGATAACCTATTATTTTCTAGTCCAGAGAATGTTAAATAATTCAAGGATTCCCCAGCTACAACCAGATTTGTTTTGTCAATTTCCTTCCTACATCCCAACGCCTCAGCAATGTCTAAATCTCTTTTAGTTATTGCATGAGTTGGGGTGGTTATCTCAATACCATTAATTTTGAGAGTTGTTGCATGGGCGAGAGTATTCATCGCTTCTTCTGCAAACCAATCTATATCCATTTTACGAAGTTGTTTTCACCTCGTAATTTTAGATGTTATGGGTATAAAAACCTATCGTTGGTTCCTTTGAATCTCTCGAAGAAGCGCAGTCTCAGCAAAATCACTTATTTTTAGATTATGGTCTAATGCGCTTCTTTTCACCTGCATCCATATATCGGGCTCTATCCTCATACTTATGGTAATTTTTTGTTCCATTTTGGTTAAAATGTAATAATTATTACCTCGTTATTACAAAAAACTTTGTAATAATGTAATAATTAATATTTTCTCATACGTATATAAAAATGGAAGGTTTAATAAAAATCAATTTCGAACTCAAACATACTCTGAATCAAAACACAAATATTATGGCATAGTATCTTGCAGAGTACCTCGTTCATCTGCGCCACTTTCGTCTTACTCCTCACAGAATCCCCAAACTTCGACTTTATCATGTGAAACGTAGTCTCCACGTTGCTTCTCTTGTGGTAGTGCTGCATGAATTGATCATTATTCAGTTGAAAGTAATGGTACATCTTCTTCCAAATCTCATGGCCTGACCTATTCGTAGTCCTAATCCTTGCCGGATTTGTTGAAACGTTCGTCTTGAACGGAATGTATGGTGTAGCTCCAAGATCGTCCACAAGCTTTAGGTTCATCTTGGATGAGTAGGCCTTGTCTGCGCTTACCTCACTTATCCGAAAGTTTTCAGCGGTTTTCTTGACAAGAGGCTCAAACTGCGGCGAGTCGCTGCCGTAGGCGTCTGTGAGCTCGACCCCAGTCACGATGTTTGTCCTTACTCCGCACATTAAGTGCGTTTTGATCCAAATACGCTCAACACGTTCACGCCCGTACTTGTAATCAAACCAGCGATCGAACCTACCTGTTGAAAACCCGCTGGAATCAACGGCAAAGTCTCTTTCTATTCCTTTTAGCGGCAGACTGCTCCTAACTATTAACTCCTTAAGTATTAGTGTTAAGTCTTCATCCATTAAGTAGTTTGAAACGGATGTGTAGTGGGGAACCTTACTTATAAGCCCCTTTTCCTTGGCTGTTTTCATATCGCTGGTAAATCTTCTGTGTGAGTATCCAGAGTAAACCTTGAACGCAGAGCAGAATACCATATCTGCCTTAGAAAGTTTTGGTCTGCCAAATGTATATTTCTCGTTTGGAATACTCTGACAGAGTTCGCCTAGCAACTCCAAGAACATCTCCCTTTCCTTTGTTTGAGCCTTGTCGTAGTTTGGCCAATCTTGGCCATAAGTTATCTTGACTGTCTTTGTGATAGTCTTTCTGCCTTCCTTGTCAACCGCCTTCTTGAGCAGATATTCTACAGCCCAAATATGCTTGCACTTGACGTCCCTCGTCTGGCAATCTGGACAGGAGCAAGTCGGATGATGGTCATCCAGCTTGACCTTGTATCTGCTTGGCCCGCCCTGTGCCGGGACGAGAAAGGAGTTCGGCGAAACCTGCGTTATGCGGCTGGTGTTCGCAATCTCCAACCCTCTCAGTTGTCTTCCTTCTGTAGTTCTCATTTCCATTCTTTGTAAATATTTGTATATATTTTAGAAGTTACTCCTATAAAAACCTTTACAAAGATTTATATAGGGAGAACTTCTAGATTAGGTATGGAAAAAAGCACTAAGTTCGTAAAAGAAGTCATCGAGCTTACTAAACCCCCATATGTGACCCTTGCGGTCTCCATACCCTCAAAAGACGCCAAAAAGCTAGGGCTGAAGAAAGGTTCAAAGGTCATGGTTACCATCAATAAGTTTGAATAGTCTACAATGGGGGATCGGGAAAGGTATACGGTAATTGAGCTCTTTGCAGGGGCAGGTGGGCTTGCACTAGGCTTTGAAAGTGCTGGTTTTGAGTCAAAGCTTCTTGTTGAGATAGATAGGTATTGTGTGGAGACACTAAAGCTCAACAGGCCTAATTGGAATGTATTACATAAGGACATAAAAGAGATTGACTTCAAGGGTATGACTGCCGATGTTGTAACCGGTGGCTTTCCATGCCAGGCATTTAGCCATGCAGGCAAGAAACTAGGTTTTGAGGACACCCGTGGAACTTTATTTTTTGACTTTGCACGTTGTGTAAAGGAAGTCCAACCTAGGATATTTGTTGGTGAGAATGTGGAGGGGCTAGCACGACATGACGGAGGGAAAACCCTTAAGACAATACTCAGCGTCCTTAAGTCGTTTGGCTACAATGTGCAGTATAAGGTATTGAATGCCTTAGATTATGGGGTCGCCCAGAAAAGGAAACGTATAGTCATAGTGGGAACAAAAGATGGGATCTCCTTCTCCTTCCCACATCCAAATAGCAATAGAATTACATTAAGGGAGGCTCTGAAGGATGCCCCCCCATCAGATGGTGTCAAATATCCAGAGAAACGAAAGAAGGTATTGGATTTAGTGCCCCCTGGAGGGTGTTGGGTTAACTTACCTGAAGATGTAAAAAAGGAGTACATGGGCGCTAGCTATTATTCAGGTGGTGGCCGGAGGGGTATGGCAAGACGGCTATCTTGGGATGAGCCTTGCTTAACCCTAACTACATCACCTTACCAAAAGTTTACCGAAAGGTGCCATCCAGAAGAGACTAGACCATTTACAGTCAGGGAATATGCAAGAATACAATCATTCCCGGATGAATGGGAATTTGTCGGGGGCATTGGTGCACAGTATAAGCAAATAGGCAATGCTGTGCCAGTGAAGCTTGCTGAAGCAGTTGGCAAGTCAGTAATGGCAGCTTTAAAGGGCAAGTCTAAAAACCCATTATATGGAAGCAATTAAAATGCAGCTTGGAGGAAATGGCTCAAGAGTTGCTTATCTCCCTCTGTAAACTCAACACCGACCCCTACAACCTCCATAATCGCCTTAGGCAAGGCAACAGCAAGTTCATCTAAGGCATTTGGATTTCCAGTTACTAACGTATATACATCCTTACCAAATACCTTATAAAGTCGGGGTGTGGTAACACCTAGATATTTAAAGGGTATTGTCCCTGATTTGCCGCTCTTTGTTATGATAAACGCATAATAGGCCTTTGCATTTGGGTATTTTTCTAAAACCCTAGCTAATTTATTCCTAGTTCCTTCCATAGCTGCAGAGTTAACTGTATTATGTTTGTTTTTCAGTTCAATGAAGATAGTATTGTCCTCCTTCTTTAGGTCAACCTCACACTTGTCTCCCACACCAAGATCGACCCAACCCTCAACACCTCCCAAAAGTCTTTGGTGGAAGTTCCCAGTTGCATTGTTTATTGTCTTGTCATTTTGCCTGATTACTTCATCTCTAGTCCACGCTTCAACACCAACCCCTTTAATACAACAATCAAAAAGAACCTTGAATGGGTCAACAGTATTTTTTTCTATGCCTCTAGTTTCAGGCGGACCTTCTGGATCAGGATATACTGAGGTTACCTCCTTGATACATTGCAAGAGATGGGCATCAGATATGTACTTGAGGTATTTATTGGACATTTTCCTAGGCTGAAACTTAATAATCGGATTAATAAAAACAACATGGTCGATAAATTTGATAAAGAGACTAGAAGTAGGATAATGTCGAGGATACGTTCAGAGGATACCACCATAGAAGTTAACTTCAGAAAAGCCCTATGGGCAGAGGGCTTACACTACAGGACACATTATAAGACTAGTGTCGGGAAACCCGATATTGTTTTCCCCGGGAAGAAGGTTGTAATCTTTGTTGATGGGGATTTCTGGCATGGATATAATTGGAAGAAGTTAGGGAAAGTACCACCAAGGGGGTTCTGGCAAGAGAAAATAGAGCGCAATATGGCTAGGGATAAAATGCAGACACGACAGCTCAGAAGGGATGGCTGGACTGTCCTACGCTTCTGGGAACATGAACTTAAGGAAAATATGGATTCATGTGTTAAGAAAGTCAATAAGACGCTCGAATAGTAACTTTTTCTACAAAATCCCGACTTTATCTACAGAAGGAACTTTTTCTACAAAGCCGGTTTTTGAGCAGTTCCAAATCACTTCCAAGTCGAGAAAGTGACTTCTCTGGTAACCCTTGTGGTGGGGTATATCCTCTCGCTGAGTTCGTC
>CAYMNU010000083.1:0-8822 GCA_964391885.1 uncultured archaeon
CGCGGTTGCAGATGCCGAGAGGCTTAATGACGCGAGCCAGCTTTCAGAAAATCCCTTTATAATCTATACAGAAAAACGTCTTCAGGACATTGAATCCTATATCTCTGCAGCTTCGGGCACAATTAGTGAAAATTTAGAAGATATTGTCTCCGAAGCGGCCCCCGAGGCTGCGGTTGTCTGCGATGCAATCGGAATTCTCTCTTCTGTATTTTCAGGCTATGGGGACTTGTCCTGCGGGGGCATCGCCGCCTCTATAATAGGCGAGCTCGCAGGTGGCCTAATGGACAGCAGGCAGGCGATATCCTCATTGCAGACATCCATTGCGGCCAGCATTGACGACATGGCAGGCTCAGTGGATATAAAGGCAGAGCTGCACGAGCTGCGATGCCGCCTTGAAAAGCTAAAAGACATCGCAGGTTCTGCACTCAGCTACTTACAGCTAGGCGTCGACACCAAAGTCTCCTTTCTCGAGCTTGTTCCTGTGGAAGCGGACTTCAAAAGCTTTACAATCGGCCGTTTGGTGTCGGATGCCGCAAGCGTAGGCAGCGCTCTGGCGACTACAGACGAAAGCAGGTTTGTAGCCTCCTCTGCTTTGCTGCTCTTCCTAAGGGGATCTGAACTGAGTTTCGCCTTTTTGGACACAAGCTTTCTTGGAAATGCGCCACTTATCGAAAGCAACACGTCAAACAGGGAAGAATATGCTATATTGATGCCTTCAGCGCCGCTAGTCTCTAGTTCCAACACCAGTGCATCCGCACCCTATTACGGCATGGAGTTCCAAAGCGATGCGTATGTAACGGGCGCAGGCAGTCTTGCAGTCAGGCTTTCCTTTAGCGGCGATGAGCTGGGCGGCATAAAGCAGAAGACTGCCTATTTCGAGAAGCTTGATTATATCTGGAATTCCTCGGCATATCCCGGCAATACACATAGCCGAACTTACAACGGCAGCTTTGTGAAAGGCAGGGTCGAGGAGTCCTACATAACAATGAGCGAATCTCTTGGCGACTCTCAAAATGTTTTGGGCCCTGGTATAAATGAAACAGGAAGTGTCAGAGAGCGGACTATCTTGAGGCCCATGTCTGCAAAGGCATATCTCGTTGTCGGTAATGATACCTGGGGCGAACAAGAATACCTCTTCGATGTCATGCACTATTGCATAGACATGAACTCTTCATACTCAATCGACACCGGAGCGGACTGCAAAGGCGAGGAAAGCGATTTTATACCCATTGCCCTAGGCTTTTTGTTTGCCGGCCGTGCAGACATGATAGAGCTAATAGGCGAATTAATCCAAGGGAGGCTTGACGAGCTGCTTGAGGGCTATAATTACAAGTTTGAGCTGCGGGACTGTTGTGAAACACTGTTTGGCATAAATCTTGACGCAGAGCCGGAAGGCAGGGAAGGCCGCGCAAGATACTATTTCACCGGCGACAGCTGGAAAGGCACGATGGATCTTGTAGTTTGGAGATAAAGATGAAGAAAAAAGGATGGATAGTCTGGACCTGGGGAAAGATGGGGGGCCTCATGGTATTCATGGGGGTGATGGTAATGATGCTTACTGCATACAGCTTTATCGGTTCTTCCATGAGAGCCTCCGAGGCAACCCGCCTTGCCCAAAGCATAAGGAATACGGCACTCGATACCTATAACTCTGCAGGGGCAATGTCATTTGAGTATGCTCTTCCCCAGAGCCTTGGTGGTGAACCCTATTCCATAGAGCTTTTGGACAAGGGCACAATCGCTGCTATACTAGTCGAAGCCAAAAGCGGGTATCGTGATGTCTTCGGGGCCGCATCCCTTGGCGTCCCATTCTCGGAAGCCTCCTTCGGAATGCTAAAACCTATGGGAACCGCGCCGGCATCATTGTGCATAACAAAGCACGAGGGCTTGCTTTACATAGAAACGTCAAGATGCACCTGAATATGCTACACAAGCAAATGCGATTCAACAGAAAAGGCCAGATAGGCCCCCAAGGGCTCGAGGACCTGCCAATGGCGATAATGGCGTTCATAGTTTCTGTAGGTGCCCTAATGATATTTGTGGGAATTTCAATGTCCTACCTCGAAGAGTCGCAGCACTCCGCGCTCCACGGCTTCGGCAAGAGGCTTGTCGAGACTCTCTCCGGAGAGGCCTTTAGGTCTGAAGCCTCACGGCCATATGGCAGCCGGGTACTCGATGCCTCGCTTGTGGAAGGCAACTACCCAAACGGCTTTGAGACCTCGGCGGAATATGGTTTCTGGGCTGAGGTAACTGGCCCAGGCTTGAAAAGGGAGCTTGGTGAAGAAGCGCCCGAAGACTCCCTCGCTTTCTCAGAGGGTGTCACTATCTTCAGGGATGGCTGCCTGGAGAACGGGCAGATAGTTGCAAAGGTATGGCTAAGATAATCGCTATCATAGGGACTAATTAAAATGAAAAACAAGGGATTCTACCCGCTGTTCACGACGATAGGCCTGATGCTCGTGCTGATGGCATTAGCAGTAAACATACACTGGGCTTCAGAAAAAGACAGCGAGTTCGGAAGCCACATAAGCCGGCTTTCATACCTAAGGGCAAACTACGCAGTCGAGAATGTGCGCGCAATGGCGGCTTCGACGCTGCAAGATATTTTCTACGAAGCCATGGATGAAGCGCTGCGCATACCCGAGGGCGAGACTGTGAACCATTATCTAACCAGGGATAAGGAAGAGGGCTGGGAGCTCATGTTGATAGACATCTCTGAAAAGGCTTCTGCCGGTTTTTCAGATGCAATGCCCCTGCTTGCCGACTACTATGACGGCTATGGCAGCACCTTTTTTTTCGAGGAAGGCCTCAACATCACCATTGAGCCCGTAAAAGCCAGCGGAATCCGGCTGCTAGATGAAGGGGGCTTGGTAGCATCTGTAAGGCTTCCCCTGATTGTCTCCGGCCGCTACCAGGGCTGGGAAGCAAGCATGTCTGAGGGTGAGCTTAGGATACCCCTCAATGCACGGCTGAAAGAGATGTATGAACGCGCATGGGACTTTCATAGGAATTACGAGGAAAACACTAAATGGCTGGTCTCTGGCGTGATATACGCAAGGGCTTATGCCAATGCATACGCTGCAAAGGACGGCCCCTTCCTTAAAGAGGGGCATTTTGATTTCGATCCGGTCGCCACCATATTGTTCGGAAAGCTTCAGGATGTCAAAGAATTCATCTCCCAGCCGGACGCGGTGAAAGACATAGGCGCCATCCCCCTGGCCACCTGGCTAGCCGAGAGCTGGTATCTTTCCGAGCCCTCCTTTTTGCCCCCTAGCATTGACATTTCCCTGGGGGATAGCGACTGGCTCAACGATGCCGCATCCGGGCTCTTTGACTCGGCAGGGCTTGAAGAAGAGGCATGCAGCAGGCTTTCAGGGCAAGACCGGGAAGACTGCATGACTATGTATGATACCGCCAGGCTCAAAGAGATTATAAGCAAACTAGAAGAACAGAGAAGCGCATACGAGGACACTGCATGGCTTCTGGAAAGCTGGCTTCGGGACTATGACCTAAAAAAATACTATGAGTGCAGGTCATGCGACGACGATTATGACGATTGTTATAACAAATGCAGGGATAAGAGGTCTTCTTGCATCAAGGGCTGCACAAGCTCTAAATGCAAGAAAAAGTGCAGAGACCGTTACGACACCTGCCTTGACCGCTGCGACACCAGGTATGACCGCTGCAACCCTGACAAGTTGGAGATATGCCAGGAGCGCGCACTCAATAATATTTTCCCTCCAAACAGCCAGAACTGTGACATATTTAGGGAAGAGTCAAGTACTCTTATCAAATCCGTTGAAAAGCTCTTGGATGATGTTAAGCCGGAGCATTGCGAGAGTATGGTTCGCAGTGTAAGAAACGATTATGTGCGCGGGGTATCCGACAGCGACATCAAATCCCGATTCGAGAATAATGATGAAGAGTACGGCCTCACCCAGACTGAAGGATACTGCGACTTGTACGTGGATGCTCTCAAGGGCCTGAAAAAGACTCTCCAGAACGACCTTAAGAAAAGCGACATAAGCGACTCCCGCTGCAAAAGCAGCGCCAAAGGGGATTGCCTGTTTGATAGTGGCTGCAATGACGAAAGTGGATGCAACGTACGCTGCAGCTTGCCGCGATGCCCTAGCAACAGCTACAGCTACGATTGCATCGGCGACAAGCCGCTAGGCTACAACCGAAGGGTGGAATGCAAGAACTGCGATGATGACTACTGCTGGAAAGACTACGATATCATAGACCAGTGCACATGCCGGTGTAGGCCTTCTGTCAAGCTGGTTGATAGCTTATATTGGGATTTTTTCGACGTCCACGACTATATAGGGCGCGTCGTGACAGCTTTAGACAAGAATCTTGACAAGCTTGAGGAACAGCTGCAGCGGCAGGAAGAGCTTGAGAAGCTCCAGGAGAAGTTCGAGAACGCGGAAGCAGAGAGCCTAGGCTACGATGTATTTTCTCGCATAGAGCCGGTTTATGTCAAATACGACATGGGCGAGCTTTCAGGCAGGTTCTGCTACCACAATGCGACCTTTAGGGATATCGATAAGGGCGTATGCGGGGACATGGTGGAATCTGTAATCGTTTATACAGTTCAGGTGGCCCTGGCATCCTTCGTGGGTGCCGGCTCTTTTGCTGCGGACTTCTTCCCTATGTTCTTCGAGACCGAGGCGAAGTACAAAATGACGACTACTCTCATAGACGATGCTAATAGGAATATATTGAGGAATCTAGCCGGCGATGGGAAGCTTTATACATATGCGCCGCTGGAGTTTGAGATTTATAGAGACAGGGAGTTCAGCATGGGCTCTGTGACACTGGGAAGGACAATAGTCTATGTCTACCTTAAGTCGGTCCACGGGGGCCTTAGCCGGGTTTTGCAAGGGCTATCAGATGGCAGCTGCAAGGGAGAGGGCTGCTAGGTCGTGCAGTTGACCGAAGGCCCTTTCCACTCTGCGGTGTCTTCTTTGTAGTCCTGTACTCCGCTGTAGGTTGAGTATGCGGCGGCGGCTGGGGCTGCCCACTGGGCAATTGGTTTCATATACTTACCATAATCAGCTGCACCACCAGTCAAACCACCAGTCCAGTAACCTTTAAACGCATCAGAATCCCAATTCCAGCCCCGCTCGGCACCTTTGGACCAAGCAGTATCTCCACCATGCCAGCCTTTCCCTACGCTACCCCCAACCAGGCTCCCTATCGAAAACCCGCTTAGGAAGCTTTGGGTGCCTGTGTCATCTACTACTAGTCCGCCAACCGACGCAGCTACTGAACCTATTTGAGCACACACAGGACAAGCAACACCTACTACCAGCCCGACGCCGGCACCAGTCCAAAAATTGCCGCCAAAGAACCCGCTTGAGCTTCCTTCCTCCAAAGTCTCGCATGCCATATCCCCGCAGTTGCAGTCGTTGTCATAACCATCCTCACATGTGACAGAGCTGTAGCCGTGTGCTGTCGCTCTCTCCAGGGTTGCGTACTCATGCTCTACTGGTATGCCCTCACTGACGATGTCGTACCACCTCCACCCGTTGACGCCGTACGCGCACTTGAAGACGCTGCTAGCGCACTGAAGAGTATAACATTCCTTGTTTTCATCACATTCTAGGTCATCCGGGCTCATCCATTCGTAGCCGCTTGTCGCGCCTGTCGCAGACCCTGAGCTCCCTGAAGCCGGCGTGAGCTTCCTGCAAACATTATAATTGCCATAGTCTATTCCAGGTACCGAACCACCATCATTGTCCCAGGTCATCATACAGGGGGTATTAGCAGTGCATGTGCAGAGGTCACCCCCTGCAGTGCTTGTCCTGTCGACAAATCCGTCACAATTGTTATCATAACCATCATTACAGATTTCTACCAGGGAGTGGTACGCCGCAGGTAGGTTCTCATCGCAGTTAATACATATCCTATACATCTCGGCGTCTCCTGATGTATACGACTTAATGCAGTCCACATCCTCCTGTGTAATCCTCCCATCCTTATTGACGTCTGCGCATTGCATATCATAGCCGCTTATCTGGTTTTGATAGATAAGCATTATGAGTATCTCGTCAATCTCGTCAATAACCCCGTCGCCGTTTATATCCCCCGGTATACCCCTGCAGTTATCAAGGGTGTATATCTTCATGCAGCTGGAGGGTATGGTCTGGCCTGCAGCTAAAAGTGTGTCCGAGTCCCCAAACTTCATTCCCTTGAAATAGTCAAGGCAGTTGGAATCCTCCCTTGTTATCTGCCAATCCTGGTTGAAGTCACAGGTGTCGAGAAGATAATTTGGCATCCTAATCCCTTCCTCGGCAGCAGCCACTATCTCATCCAACATCTCTTCATCAGTATCTGTTATGAAGTTATCCCCATCAAGGTCGCACTTCAAAGGGGTGTCGGTTACTAGATCCATACATACGCCGCCGTTCAGGTCTCCTATCCATTTTTCGGCGACCACGTTAGTCAGACACTGTAGGTCATCTTCATTGACAACACCATCTCTATTGTAGTCAGCACAGTCCACATACTCTTGCCTGGCGCTCTGTGAAAGGGGCAGGATAAGGTTTTGCAGGACTTCTAAATCGCTCTCGCCAATGCCTTCATCGCCGTCAAAATCACCCCTCTTCCCGGGGTTACAGATTACTGAGCCGACAGTAATCCCACCTGTGGCTGTTTCATAGCATTGCATAATCTCGTTTTCGCTTACTTGTATCAAACCGCTTTTGTAGTCTGAAACGCACTTTCTCACATCTTTCATGTCATTGCAGCCGCTGATGCTCTCAACCACAAGCGGGCATCGGGCGGATTTGGCTCTAGAGATATCTGTCACATAAATCCTTTCCCGCTCCACCATATCTTGCCCTTCTGCATAGATGCTCATGATGTAGATGCCTTCCCCGCTCGGGGCAGTGAAAGAAGCCTCATAGCGATACCTGGGCTGATACCACTCAAGTCCCTTGATGGTACCGTAAAGGTTGGCTTTGAAAAGCTCAAGGTTTGTCAGAGGCCTTCCCTCAAAGAGAGCCTCTAACCATACCTCAAAATTCTCGGAGGGTATGAGTATTCTTTTATCAAAATCATAACTTATTTCCAGTTCTCCGGATTTCTCATCGGAGTTGAAAAAGCTGACAAACTGGCCGCCATAGAGCTCGGAGTCTTTGCTCAAAAGAAGCGAGACGACAGCCTTGTACTCGCCCTTGAATGGCACGTTAACCTCAGTGTGCCAATAAGACTCATTTACATTCCATACAAGTGAGCCCTCATCTGACCTGAGCAGAGTGTTTCCGGACGTGTAATAGATGCTGAGGTTGTTGGAAAGCATGGTGAAATCTCCAGACCCATTGAGCAGTATCTCATATTTAAGGTCAATGGGCGATATTCGGCCGAAGGGATAAACAGGTTCGACAGTAAGGCCTTGTGTAGTGTAATTGAGCTCCCCGACATCCAGCTCTAGCGGGAAGGTACCCACAACACCGTCGTAGGTTGCTTGTATCAAAACGCTGTAGACGCCGCTGCTGTCGGGAGCTTCTCCCACAGCCACCCAGTTCGCGAGAGCAGGGGATGCGATAGCCAAGAGTGCCGCCACCAGAACCAACACGGAGATTTTTTCCATTTTTCTTCCTTAGATTAACGGTTTAAGGTTAAAAAGTCAGGGACAAGTTTGGGCATGGGTAATCCACTCGGCTTTGTTCTCAGCGTAATTAAGCGATGCGTCTTGTAGGGCTAGGCTACCTGCATATCCTAAAGCCATCTTTGCCAGAGTATTCCTGGCTACCATACCTGCAGCATCAAGTGCTCCTGACCAGCTCTTAAAGCTTGCAAAGAAATCCTTAGCCCCCTGAACCATCTGGGCTCCAGATTCTCCAGCCGCCGCCATCATCTGTCCAAACCAGCCTGCACCTTGGGCCTTTGCGACTTCTTTAGCTGCGGCCTTTACGGCCGTGCTACCTGCTTGCCGTCCTGCCTCTTCAATAGCTCTTTGCGAAGATTTTGAAGCTACATCCTTTCCAGCTTCCTGAAGTGCCTTTTCAGTAGCTTCTTTTGCAGTCTCGGTAGCGGTTTCCTTGGCACCCTCAATTATACCTTCTTTAACTCCCTCTTTGGCAAGTTCTTCTGCAGTATGCTGGGCAACTTGTTCTGCGGCTTGGTCGGCCCCAGCCTTTACACCTTCCTCCACTCCTGTCTTAACTGCTTGCTCGCTGGCGGTAGTCACGAAGCCGTTTACTAAATTACCTGCCGAGACGCCCATGGAGAAACCTGATAATGCTGCTTCCACACCGGGTGGCAAATCCAGTAATATTGTAGCTGCTGTCGCAGCTAATGCAAGATAGAATAACGCCGTTCCACAAGGAGGACAAAATATAGTAAGTGCTGCCCCTACTACTAGACCCACCCAGAACTCCCAGCTTGAGAACATATCCCCCGATTCCAGCTCTTTGCATGTCCTGTCCCCGCACCTGCAGTCGTTATCGTACCCATCTTCACAGAGTTTCGGGCTTCCTAATGGGTCGTCGGTCTCTTCTACCATATCTCCTGGGTTCTCATACCAGTTCCACGATATCCCATCAAAAGCGCACTTGAACATAGTATTCTTGCACTCAACGCTCTCACATTCCCTTTCATCCACACACAAGAGCTCAATTGGGCTCACCCACCTGTACCCAGAACCCACAGACAGTGCAGAGCCCTCATCCTCCCAGCTCAGCTTTCTGCAAACAAGGATATTTCCATCATCTATGCCCGCTATCTGCCCCCCATCCGAGTCCCAGACAGTCATGCAGCTCGTGTGCTCCCCACAGACACACTCATCTAGCGAAGGCGTAAGGCTGGTCCTGTCA
>CAYMNU010000084.1:0-3271 GCA_964391885.1 uncultured archaeon
GGATATTCCTAATGTCCGACTTTCTTGGCATCATGTGTACCTTGCCTCCGCCCGGGACCAAAATATGAGGTATCTCGGCTTTTTTAGGAAGCCAGTCCGTCGGAACTATATAAACCTTTATACTGGATTTCAGGGCCAGCGAGACTGCGGTAGTGACCAGGTTATCCGCAATACCGTTAGCTATCTTCGCGACTGTGTTAGCGCTTGCAGGCGAGACTACGACTGCCCCATACTTACCAAGTGTCACATTGCCGGCTGGCATCGACGACGCAGTCTCATCCCTCTCAATATGCCAAGCCTTTTTGAGATCCCGGAATAGCTTATAGCGCAGCAGTACTTCTTCTCCTGCCTTTGAGACAAACACTTCGATGTCGTTCTTTTCATGCAGCTTTGCCATGGCTTCAAGCGACTCCTTGAGGAATTCTCCAGCACCCGTGATGCACCACAATATTTTCATCCTTTCTCTTTTTTGGTTTTTTTGTAATGCTGCTTTAGCCACGCGCTTTTGAAAAAAGGCAGTGTCAATGTCGAAAGCATGAATGCAAGCGCCGGGATTATGGCGTTAAGCCAGGGTTCGGAGACCTTTATCATCTCAAGATAAAAACCTATTGCCAGGTATGTGAAAAGCGCAAGCAGCCCTCTTCTGGCATAGCTGGTTTCCCAAGCTTTATCCCTCTCTACCTTCTCGTTCCTAGCTCTTATTTCCCTGACCTCTCCCTCCAGCTCTTGCAATGTGGCCATTCTCAGATATTTACATAATCCAGGTTGCTTCCACTAGCCTCCATTATCTCCAATAACTCGACGAGTTCCTTGAACCTGCCCCCTGCAAGCCCGTCTGCGATTATCGCAGCCCCGTAGGCGGCGTTGCTTGACTTGCAGCTGCGCAAAGAGACTACATTATTTAGGCCTTGCCTAAGAAAATCCAAAACATTCCCGGAGGCACTTCCGGATACCAGAATCTCGCGAGGGATAAAACCCTCTGAAAGCGAGCGGATATCTTTCAGGGCCCCCTTTGCTACCTTTTCCAAGCTTAAGCAGTCTTTCTTTAGCTCTTCCTTAGACAGCTCTCCTTTTAGATAAAGGAGCTCCCCGTCTTCGCCCCGCCATGTCGACGAGGCCATAGTCCCTCCTATGCCGTCTCTTATCTGCCCATTTTCGACAGCGACGAAAGCATCGAAACCGAAGCCTATTTCTGCCAAAATAAAACTCGTTTCATTGTAAGGTATATTCAGCCTTCGGGATTGGTTTACTATTCCCGCCACAGCCGCACAGAGCTTGTCTGGCGTCCCCATGTCAATCTTATTATGTTTCTTATTTTCAGGCACCGCCGGCAGCAGTTTAACTCCTGGAATCACATAGGCGTTGACGCCCTCGCCGGACATAAGCCTGAGGACCTTTTCAAGCCCCATGATTTGCTTACAGTCACGCTTCAGCAGGATCTCCGCATAGTCATCCGGACCAAGCTCTGAAACCCTTTTTAGGGTGCTGCCATAGCCCGAGGGGGCCACGACAACATCGGCGTGCTTTGCGAAGCTGAGGGCGATTCCAGGGCTCGATTTTATCTCATCCGTTGCCACCACTGCTTCATCTGCGAGCTCCCCGCCCTCAAGAAAGGCAAAGGCCCACCTGCTTGTTCCGGGGTCTATGCCCAATGCCCTCATTTTTGTTTAATACCCATCTAAACTTCCAATGCCCGCTTTTAATACTTTATCCGTATATTTATCGCCCGATAGATAAAATGGCTTCCAGAAAGAAACCCTCTGCAAAACCCGACCAGGGGATGATATCAAAGCTGCGCAAAAGGCGCTTTGAAAAATATTTGCATAGGGACCGCGGAACCCCCCTCGAAAGGGGCTGGGAACAAACAAAGCTTTTCTTCAAGCGCGGAAATTTCTATTCGACTATTCGCACAATGGGCGTAATCGGCGCCAGCGCCGGAAGCACCCTTGCAGTAACACACCCTAAGCCACAATACAGGGAAGCCGGGCTCCAGATTGCAGCGGCGTCCGGCGCGGTAGTGACTGCAGCTGAAGTCGCCCGATTCAGGACACGCCAAAAGTATCGAGCGGATATATCCAATCTCCGTAACATAGAGCGAATAAGGGAAAGTGAGAATCCCGAGCGCATGAGGCTGCTTGACAGGGAGCTTGTAAGGCTTTACAGTAGGATACCGGATCACGTGGAAAAGAATCTAGGCGGCACTCCTGAGAGCGCTGCGGACCATTTCAGAAGCCTTAGGGGCCTTAGGATATCCCCTGATTCTGAATACCGGCTGCATATGGAAGACCCCCAGTACCGCGAACTTGTGAAGCCGGTCTTCCAGTACATGGTCACGAGGCTTCCCAACAACCCCACTCCTAAAGCCCTTTTGGAGAAGCATTTCCCCAAGGAGAAGCTCAATCCAATAAGCGAAGCAGGCTCCTTGGCGCTTCCAAGGGGTCTTGAAACCCTAGTCCCTCCACGCCTCCTGGAATCAAGGCCGCAGAACGAGCGGGAGGCGATGGGTGTGGCATTGCTTGCCGCTTCCGTGGCCCGTGCAAGGGAAAAAGGCTTCAGGGAGCGCAATGGATTAAGCACTCACTGATTCTCATGAGCAGCTTGCCACCTCGTATTATGTCATAAGTGCGGTTGACTTTTCCCGACTTTATTTCTGCGCCCCGCATCTCCCGCCTAGCCTCTATCTTATGTTTTTCGAGCAGCTTTCCGATTGGCACGTCAGCTTTCATCAAATCCTCCCGAAATCCGGGTTCCAGCCTGCTAAGCGGGGTCCAGGACTTCGCCCTTATTAGGACACTCCCTGAGCCATCGCATATCTCCACCTCTCGGAAGTTGACTTCCTCGTTTTCATCGACGCCAAGTGCTGCACCCAAGTTACCGGCTGATTTGACCTCTTGAGAAATAGTCTTTATGCTCACGGGTTCTCCAATCCATGCTTCAAGTATCCGCGTGACTGACCCGTCGCTTACGCTGAGTATGCGCTCGAGAGGGCTGAGCCGCCTCTCCTTTTCCAAATCCCTTATTGTTTCCAAAGCGTTCATGCCAATGCCACCATCAAAAGCAGCACCATATTGTACGATGCGTGCGAAACTATAGCTGCCGTAGTGTTTATCATCTTTCTTTCATACCCCAGCACGACACTTATTATGAAAAGCGTGCTCATGCTGACCAAATCAAAATACTGGATATGCATGGCTGTGAATACCAATGAAGTGAGCACTATGCCGAACCGGGGCTGTAGGGCCCCTCTGAACAGTATCTCCTCGCCTATGCC
>CAYMNU010000085.1:0-2050 GCA_964391885.1 uncultured archaeon
GGCGCAATAGTCTCGCCGTCCAAATTGGATTCTTTAGCAAGGAACTGCAGGATAGGCGACATTGAAATAATCTGCTGGGAAGGCCTTTACTTCGCCAATCCCGTAGAGGTGGACAAGGCCTGCGGAAGGAGAAAAGAGGTTGCGGCAAGGGACCTGCACGACATGCTTGTAGAATACAAGAAAGGAAGGCGCTGAAATGAGCAGATACATACCCGGCGGAAAGCTCTGGATGCTGAAGAAGAGCAAGGCTACTAAAGAGAAAAAGGAGCGGGCAGATGCCAAGGGCATCGAAGTCCTGCTGTCCAAGGAAAGGACATTGCTATCCTATGAAAGGACTATGATAGCGCTTGCGCAGCTTGCCCTTGGGCTGGCTGCACTGGGTTTCATCATCATCCGCTTCTTTGCCGAAGATCCGGGCTATGATTGGTTTATTGCTGTGGGAATAGGCCTTGTGGCTATTTCTGGGTGGCTTTTCTACCATGCCCAAAAGGATTACATGCACTTCAAGAAGAAGCTCGCCAACATTAGGGAGAAAAGGGGGCACCTGGACGTGCTATACCTGAAAGAGCTGGGGATTGAGGAAAATGCGGAATCAGCGAGGGATGATGAATGATTCCTATTTTTAATCAGTTAGTGTCAAAATAA
The DNA here is from genome assembly GCA_964391885.1 of uncultured archaeon. Lineage (GTDB taxonomy): Archaea > Altiarchaeota > Altiarchaeia > JAFGQM01 > JAFGQM01 > CAYMNU01. The sequence goes on from CAYMNU010000085.1 coordinate 646, forward strand.
GCCGCTCTAGGTTGGCGATTTTGCATCGTGATAAATTCGCGGGTTACTTCTGTCGAAGGCGCTCGCGGCTTTTCAAATGGCGATGCAATCCTAGGAGTATTCGCCATTTGGGCCTATAGCTCAGTTTGGTTAGAGCGCTGGTCTTATACGGGCATGACGTCTTTATGGCGTTATGTATGGAATCCCCGACGGGGATATGAGACGCTCTGAGTCAGCCAGAAGTCATGGGTTCAAATCCCATTAGGCCCATCTCTCATTGTCTTAGCTTAGGCTCGATGGCCCTAATGTACGACAAGGTCATATGCCTATGGGAGGTGTCCACCTTGTCGCACGATGTTCACCTGCGGTGAACATGTGCGCAGGTTCACTTTCTGTGAACCTCGCGTCCCATTAGGCCCACTCACTTTTTTGCTTAGCTTTTGCCCAGGTCTTCGGTCTTGTGTCTTCGGTCCTGTTAAGTTTTTATCTTGTCTTTGTTTATTATGCCAATGAAAAGCAGGTCCGCATCTAGAAGACCGAGATCATTATTGGGAGAGCTGGCACCGAGGATTCCGGATATGAGCTCGTTTGAGAAACCGCGTTGCCGTAGGCTGATACTCCAAGCTGTTCTCGATGAACAGGCTAGACGAGTGCTAAGGCAGCATAGGTTATACCCCTACAGAGCGATACAGATACCTAAAACAGCGGAGGCGCGCATGAGAAGAGCCAATGGGCTTGATTTGGCCGAACAGCACTTGGTTTCGGCCTTTGAGCGATTTGAAACGGCGATGGGCCCGAAGCCTGTGAATGCTCATGACCAGGGGGATTACTGGCGAGTTCGTACCAACGCGGCCAAGGTTATACAAGAGAGGTTAGATAGAATAGGAAAACAAAGAATGGCCTTGCGGAGACTTACAGCCCCTACCTCTTAATCCCCTTCGCCCTGTCGAAGTTTTTGTCCTCTTCATTACCCCAAAGCTCACGCATCTTGGGTTTTTGAATTTCTCTTAAGAATGATTTGAGTTCCTTGCCGGAAGCGGGTTCTATGTGCAAATCGGTGAATCTGTGTTCCATCTCTTCGTCGTAGGCTTTGTGCGAGTCATAGAATTCTATTGATGGTCCGCATTTCTTGGCTATCCGCTCGAATACTTTGACGGGATCTTCTGTTCGCATATGATTCTTTGCTGAGTTTCTGAGAAAAATCGTTTTTCTTCCTTCCGGCTCAAATACAGACATGTACTCAAATGCTATGTCTTTGAAGAAGTATGGGCTAGCAATGTCTAAGGAAAGAATGGTGGTCCTCCCGCTGAAAGAGTATGAGGATATGACAGAGAATCTGGAATTGCTTGGCAACAAGGCGCTTTTGGAGGAACTGAGAGATAGGGAAGCAAGTGTAGAAAAGGGCAACTACACAAAGTGGGAAGAC
>CAYMNU010000086.1:0-27380 GCA_964391885.1 uncultured archaeon
CCCAGGGCATCAAAGACCGATGCCGCACGCCTGATGTCTTTGGCCGACTTGGAAATCATATTGTCATATTTAGATTAGTGTATATAAAAAGATTTACTCAAAAAGAACATCCTAAAAACGTTCAAACCCTTGCCAGCTTCTTCATGCAGACACCCGCGCATATCCCGATGGGGTCGAAAATCGGGGCTGTGGCGGGATTATAGCAAAACTGCATGTCAGCTATCCTGCTTATGTGCGCCCGGGACTCTATGGCGAATGAGAGCATGTCCAGCCTGCCAGCGATCTCGGCGCTTCCCGCCAGCTGCGCACCTATCAGGATGCCCTTGGCGTCGCATATGAGCTTGGCGCTTATAGTTTCATCCGAAGGGAAATACTCGGCCCTCAGATTTCCTGAATAGCGAGCAGACAGGGTTTTTATTCCGCATGCCTTGGCTCTCGCAGAGCTCATGCCGACCGAGCCGAAGTAGAGCCCCCTAATATAAGAGACGCTGTTTCCGAGGCTTGGTGAAATCTGATTGGCCTTACTAAGAATGTGACAGGCGACAGCCTTCGCATGCCTGACGGCGGTGGTTCCTAACTGGCTCAGTATCTTCTCGCCCGAGCCAAATTCCTCGGACTCGGCGCAATCGCCGCATGCGTAAATGTCAGGGTCGGAGGTCCTTTGGAATTTGTCCACGGCTATGCCCGTATCCAATTTTAATCCGGCGTCGCTGGCAAGCGAGAGCCTTGCCCTCACGCCGCATGTGGATATAATCTTATCGAAAGCCATCTTTTTTCCGCCCAGGACGGCTTGGTTTCCTTTAATGCCTTCCAGCCCGGAGCCGAGCAATATAGTCGCACCCTTTTTCTCTAAATGCTCAGATATTATGCCGGCCATGTCCGGGTCCATCATGGGCAGCGCAGCGTCGCCGCATTCGGCGAGAGTGACATGCTCGCCCCTCGCAAGAAGCGCGTCCGCCAGCTCCACGCCAATGAACCCCGCGCCCACAATGAGGGTCTTCGAGCCTTTTTTTATGCTCTTCTTTATCCTTTCCGCATCGCCCATGCTGCGAAGTGTGTAAAGCGCTTCGGCGCCCGGCAGTTTAGGCACGAAGGCCTCGCTGCCCGTTGCAATTACAAGCTTGTCGTAGGCCATCTCGCTTTTGCCGGACGGCGAATCCAGGGAAAGCTTCTTCGCCTTGCGATTTATGGCTCCAACACGCGTCTTGAGAAGCAGTTTTATGTTATTGCTCTCATAATCCTTTTCAGAGAATACAAAGATATCCTTGAACGACTTTATCTCGCCTGATATGACATAGGGCAATGCGCATGGAGAGTATTCCGTATAGGGGGACTGCTCAACTATGGTTATACCTATATCCTTGTCAAGCTTCCTCAGCTCGAATGCGGCCGTGCTGCCTGCGCTTCCGCCGCCAATTATCACGACATTCATTTTTGAATTATATTAAGGAAAGTCCGTAAAAAACTTTGCTGGAAGAAGGCTTTGCTACTAAAGTCTAGTTTACTCCTAAATTAGGGGCGTTACTCTTAAAGTCAGATATGTCCTTTTTGGCGTAGCGAATTTGCTTTGCTTCTTCAGTCCGAGTATCACTAAAGTTGAAAGATATGTCCGCTATGTGATAATTAGAGCAGGCTAAATAAAAATTGGGTAAAAATTAAAGACAGGGGGCTCTCGCCCCATTCTGACTTAAAGGTATGTGCTCAGCTTTTCAAGTAGGTCAAGCTCCAGGCTCATTGTCTCATCACCAAGGGCGTTCATCTCGCTTTCGAAGTAGCCGGCGAAGTCTGCAAAAAGCTCGCGGTACTCGCTAGAGACGCTTAACGGAACGGATTGCCGCTCCCACCTGCCCAAGTAATAATCCGGACCCGGCGGACATATAATTCCCATATCTCGAGTAACCGAGGGTTTAACGGGCGTGTGTTTATCATAGGCGTCATGTTCGTCAGCCATCCAGTTAATCACAAGGTCGGCATACCTGGCGAGCACTATTGCTTTGCGGATTCCGCTGTTCTCAAAATATTCGGCAGACTCGTCGCCAAACCTGATATCCTGCGAATCATTATCTGGTTTGCCTTCGCGGTCTTCGTAACTCGCAGAGAGCGTAAGCCCCGCGTCCTCCGAGAACTTTCTAAGCTTTAGAAGCACGATTCCACCCTTAGTTTCTCCCCCTTCGGTCTTTGAGGGGAACAAAGTGTTCACCTTCATGAGTTCTCCTGTGGCTTCGTTTGCTTCGGGCGAGCCGTAGACGTTCATAATTTCATATCCTCGAGCGTCAAGCTTGAGCTCAAGATCAAAGACTAATGGAGTTACCATGTAGGCAAAGCCCTCGTCCATGCGCTCCTTAAACTCGGAGTTGCTATGGACGCTGTAGTAATTGGCGCCGCGGATTTTGGTTATGGCTTCGGTAAGTTCAGTGTTGAAGTCAACACCAATCCCGATGAAAGTTAGGTAGATTCCGTCATCGGCGTTCTTTTTAGTCATGCCAAGCAGGCCGTCTTCACTGGTATCGCCGATATTTGGCATGGCATCAGTCAGGAATATTATCCTGTTTTCATACTCTGTCTTGTCCACTGCAATAAGTTCGCGGAAGAGTTCGGTTCCCTGCTTAATGCCAGCTTCCATATAGGTCCCGCCCTGCGGCGTGATTTCAAGTATGTGATCTGCCACGCGGTTCATGTCGGTATTGCCCACATAAGTCAGGGGCTTGGCAAGATATGAACTGCTATCAAAGAGCACAACTCCAAACCTGTCGTCATCCTCTAAATGGTCCATGAGAGCTACAATAGCCTCGTTTGCAACCTGCATCTTACTCTTTGACCAATCGTCATCATCGCCTTCGCGTGTTTGTTCGTTTCCAAACTGGTCGTAGTAATAACGGTTGAATGGCGAGCTCATCGAGCCTGAGATATCAAGGACTACAACTAGATTCAATTTCTTTCTCTCAAAGTCGCTTTCCTTCATATTGGAATTAAGGCCTACAGAGAGGTAGTACTCATCATCTTCTGAAAAAGGGTCCTTTGAAATTGCATAGGTGTATGAGGGGCAAAATAGCTTATTGCAGCTGCTTGCCTGACCGGTGTCAAAGTAATAGCCATAGAAAAGCCCTTCATAAGTTACATCGCTAGGAACGGGTAAATAATCATTCTCTATGTTATTTCTGAAGTTATTGATGTCTTTTGCGCCGCCTACTGAGAAACCTATTGAGTCTTCGGCAGCCATTGCCCTGCCCCCGCTATAAGCTACGTTGGGCGCACCCATCTTCTGCACGCCTCCAAGAAGGCCTTCGCTCTCCCAGCTTGGGCCTGAATAAACCCAGTCGTCCGTCTTCTCACCGCTTGGCGTGTAATTACCAGGCTCAGAGGGGGGGCCCGGGCCCACGACCGGAGGCGCCGTAAGCATAACCGAGACTAAAAACACCACGGCAAACCCGGCGGCAATTCCAAATAAAAAGTTCTTTGACTTGAATTTCTCTTTAGTTTTTTCCATTTTGTTTATTTGTTTACGTTTATTTATATTTAAGCTTGGAACCGTACTAAAGCTTTATTTGGAACGTTTTTAGGCTAATTGTTCCATGAAAATTTTGTAAAGAGGTAGTTTTAGAAACACAAATGACGTACTCCCAGGACTGAAGTTATTTTCTCCACCAGCTCCAAAAAGCCGCCGTAGTCCAACATTTAAAAACCTTCCGGGCGATTTTCTGCTCCTAAACTACCTCACTTGTGCTTAAAGTCTGCCCCTTAAGTCACTTTAGTGGCAAAGCCCTGGAAGAATAATCTGCCGATATTAAATAGCTGCTCCAGTCGGCATGATACGACTAGCCCTTGCGCTTGGCTATCATGAGTGCTGCCAACAGGCCTATGACCAGGACTATGATTATAACCAGAATGATTATCATATTCGGATCTAATTGGGGAGCCTGTGATTCGCCTGGCGATGGTACGTCTGAATGCGGCGGGCATGCAGTCTCCCATGGGCGTATGCACATAGATAAGCTGTCACACCAGACATATCCCGCGCTCGGGATGCATCCGTGGGCATCCCTGTCACTGCCAAAAAGGGGCCCTGAATCCGCGGTCTCTATGTTGGCGCTGTCGCCATCTAAATCGCCTTCGGTTTCGCCATCAGGAAGTTCATCACCGGCACTATCTCCCTGGCTATCGCTTTCGGAATCGTTTAGGCCTTCGGGTTCTTCTTCGTCAGCATCATCCTGATCGCCGGCTTCCGGAATGTCAGCTTCCGGAAGGTCCCCTTCTGGACCGCATATAGCATCATCTATGCATATGCATTCACCCGCATCACAGGCATAGCCAGGCCAGCATTGTATACCGCAGCATGGGTCCACCCGCTCGCAGGGTCCCCAGAGGCCGTCGCACTCGCAACCCGTCGGCCCGCATGCTATTATGCAGCCTATGTTGCTGCCGCATGAGTCGACGCAAGACCTATAGGCGCTGCAGTCGCCGCAGTCACCGTTGGCAATGCATGCAGAGCTATTACAGCTTTTGAGCCCCGGGCAGCCGTCGCCGGTAACGCAAGAAACCGGACCGCTGCCCATTATGCAGTCGCAGGGAGGCTTGAAAATGTCGGGATTTATCTGGAATTCGAGATCGATGTCTGGGGCTAAGTAAAAATCACCGGAGGAGAAGGTCGCAAAAGCCAAAAAAGAAACGAGCGCCGCGATTATAATAGTTCTTTTCATTTTGGTACTGATGCAATAGGTTAAAGTTAGGGAGAATATAAATACAATTCCAAAAAGGTATCCTAAGGCAAATGAGTGCACAGGCAGTTAATAGCTAGTAAAAGAATCGTGGATATCACATGCCGGCTATAAGCTCTCTAGCAAGGCCTATATCCGCTTTTTCGCCGTCAATATAATAAGCGTGGGGGGACCTGAAAAGGCCAATCTTTTCCGGGCCGATGACCGGAGTGACGAGGCAGCAGTAATCAGAAGAAAACTCGCTCCAGTATATGAGGGCGGCGTTGGTATTGCCCGCCTTTATGGCCGCGTCTATGGCTTCGCCAGGGGACTCATGGCGCACTATCTCAAGGCCTTGCGGAAGCTTGTTGAGCTCGGCCTCGGGGATGGCTGTATGCAGAAGAGGTATAGAGGAATCGATAAATAGCTTCTCAGGCCCTATGAGCGCATAGCCGTCCTTAAGCAGCTCGCCGCTTATGCCGGGCCCAATCTCGCCAAGCTCGGCAGCGCGGCCTATGAGGGCCATATCTATGTTGCCCTGCCCCAGGTTTAGGAGCGCCTGGGAAGTTGATGAATACGCAATTGTGGTGAAACCGACATCGGAAAGCGCCTTGGCATATGGCGCCATCGTGGGGCAGAAGCCGACAATGGAGGGTGAGAAGGGTATAGGTTCCGGTGCAGGGTCGGGTTTCGGAGCCGGCTCAGGTATCCAGTCTGACGGGCAGCCGTTCGAATCCATGCCCAATACAGGTGAAATCGCCGAGCACATTGCAGGATCCGAGAGGGCCATTGCTAAAACCACAATCGCAAGCAGAACAATGGCAATGGCGCTATGGGATTTTTTCATTTTGCAGACGGGAAGTTTTTGAAAAAAGGGGCTTAAAAACTTCTTTTTTATGCCGCCCCCGTCAATTCCCCCGTGGACTTCAAAAAGGATTTCGAGGAGAGGTTCAAAAGGACAGTTGAAGACTACGGCCTGATATCCCCAGGCGAGAAGGTGCTCGTGGCCTGCTCGGGAGGAAAGGACTCGACAGTGGTGCTCTATGTGCTCAAAAGCCTGGGCTTTGATATCGAAGCATTAACCGTGGACCTCCATATAGGCGATTACTCAAGGAAGAATGTAGTATGTGTTGAAGAGGCATGCAATGAGCTGGGGGTTAGGCTGCATAAGGTCGAGTTCAGGCAGGAGTACGGCTGCTCTGTCTGCTATCTGAGGTCGATACTCTGGGAGAAGCACAAGCTGCGCTCCTGCACGGTCTGCGGGGTCATAAGAAGGGCGCTAATAAACAAAAAGGCGAGGGAAATCGGCGCAGACAAGATAGCTACGGGGCACAATCTCGATGACGAGGCGCAGACTGTCCTGATGAACCTTATGCAAGGCGATGTCAAACGAAGCTGCAAAATGGGGCCGCTGGTGGGGCAGATAAGGGACAAGAAGTTCATCCCGCGCATCAAGCCTTTGTTCTTCATCAAGGAGGAAGATATAAAAAGGTATTGTAAAGAGTCCGGCTTCCCTGTTGTTTACGAGCCATGCCCCTGCTCGGTTGAGACCTTAAGGACTAACCTTAAGAGAGAGCTGGACACTCTTGAGAAGAGTATGCCCGATATAAAAGCAGGGCTGGTGAACAGGATGATCGAGTTTGTGCCAGCTATGCGTGAAAAGTACAAGTATGCTCGGGAGATGCAATACTGCGAGGAGTGCGGCGAACCGACCAGCAAGAAGATCTGCAAAAGCTGCGAGCTGTTCGCCAAGGCTAGAACTGGAACGGGGAGTGTCCCTTAGCCTTGCGCCCGACTGCAAGGCGAACCAGGAAGAGCACTACGAAGCCGGCGATGAAAGGAAGCATGACTATCCACATGAATGAGTCGTAAGTCATGTTGTAGGTCGCGTTGAAGATGCCATTGTAGACTACTAGAGCTATGAATGAGAATATGAAGGTCATGACGCCAGCCACGAGAGCAGGCAACCATGCGAATAGCCTAAATGCCTTGCCTATCTCCGAAAAATCGGGAATCTGGAGGTCTACTGGCATGCCGAAGTCTGTCAAATCGTCGCCGAAGCCACTCTCGTCTTTTTTGTCCATATTTAATTAAGAGAACGTCAAATAAAAGCTATTGTCGCAAGACAGAAGACCCAAGACAGCAAAGGCGAGCGAAGCCTGACGGCGCACTCGCCAATCACTTGGGCCCGTGGGTTAGCCAGGATATACTTTGGGACTTCGGAGGCTCTGAAGACTGAAAACTCAGAACTGAAGACCGATGTAATCCCAAGACCCGGGTTCGAATCCCGGCGGGTCCGCTTACATTGCCTAGCTTAAGCGCGCCCACCTTAGGGATTCGAACGTAGTTCGAACACGAGCTTTGGCGAAGCCAAAGCTGTGCACAGCTTGCCATTGACTCACGTAAGCAGCAAGCTCGTGTCCCGGCGGGTCCGTCCTCACTCATCCTAGCTTATGCTCGTCCGCCCCCGCCTTACCTCGAGGTCATATGCCCAAGGCCGTGTTCACCTCTCGGTCCCGGCGGGGCCGTTATAGTTTTCAGTCTACGGTCTAGTGTCTGCAGAAGCCGATTGAGAATTAGTGGGGCTGGTTTACTCACTTGAAGATCTTGTCATGGTGGTCATAATATTCTACCTCAACCCTCTTAAATTTTTCGTTCACCGAGAAGGCGAGTACGAAATGCGAGTCTATGTGCACTTCTTTCCATGCATTGAGTGGTGCGCGAAGGTTCTTGTACCTGTTCGGATTTTCGCATATATCGGCCAGTTTCTTGCGGATTATGGCAAGCTGCTTTGAATCTTTCTTGCTCAGTTTAAGGAAGGTCTTATCGACGTCGGGTTTTATATAAAGGCCATACGTCATTTTAACCCATACCGCTTATCAAAGTCGTCCATGCTACCGACTCGGATTGCCTTCTGAGACATTATCTTCTGGGCTTTAGCTATAAACTCAGGCCTCAGCTCAGGCTGGAGCAGAGACTCTTCATATTGTTGTGCCATAATATCGATGGCCTGGCTCTTGTCTCTCAAATCGTATTTAGCCTTCAGTATGTTCAGCAGCTGATTGGTGCGTTTGTCTATGTTTATCATTGCCTGAACCATGGATATCACATATATGTCTTATATAGATGATACATATATAAAAACCTTTGGCCTGTTGTAGCGTAACTGCCTTTTCTTCTTGTTTGCATGCGCTATTGCGGCGGTCAAAATGTCTTCAGAAAAACCATAGGCGGGACTGAAGACACAGACATTTGGTTTCCGGCGGGTCCGTCCTTAATTAGTCTAGAGTTAGCTCGGACGACTTTGCCTTAACTCAAGAAAACGTCGTATTGCTTTTTAAAGCTTAGTACATTAAGAATAATTAAGATTAAAGATAACCAATATGGCCCTGAAGGGAATGTTTGCATATGCGACGCTTCTTCTTTTGGCAATATCCCTGGCCATAAATGCCGCAGCAGTCCAGAAACTGGACGCGACGATGTGCACCAAGAACGACGAAGAGCTTGGGGCATTGGTTACGGGATGCCTGGAAGCCTGCCAGGCGGAATGGGACAGCACGCAAAAGGCCAACTACCTCCTCAATGAGCAGGCCTCTAACAGGGATTGTACACAAGAGTGGCTGGACTGCGGGCAGCAATGCCCACAGGGGGTTGATACCGGAGAGGGCATCGATTACAGCCAGAAGGTGGCCTGTGAAAACCAGTGCATGGGCGGATATGACAATTGTGAAGCTGCCGTCTCGGCAGCAATGTCAATGATGGGAGTCATCAGCTCCCGGCTGCAAAGATGCGCCTGCGAGAACTGCCTGATACCCTACTGCAGGTTCTTTGAAGACCCGGACTGCCAGAAGACAGTGAATGACTGCGACTTCATACAGCGCACAGTCACCGGCTCCAATTACCCTGAATCGTCAAAGTCTTACATAGGCTGTGGTTCGTCTGCAGGTACTGCTGCGACGCTTACCCAAATAGCTATCGGCTCCACGCAAGGAGGAGGCCAGCAGCAGGGCCAACAAGGTGGGCCCGGAGCTGGCCAAACTCCTGAAACAGGCCAGGGAGACGGGCAAAGCACCGGAGCAGGCCAAGCTTCCGGCAACCAGGCTGCCGCAACACAGCCAGCAGCGCAGCAGACAGAGAAGAAAGCCTCCGTCGTCAAGGCTGGCCTCAATGTAGAAGGCCTGAAGAACAGCGCAAAAGCGGAAGCGGTCAAGGCTAAGGTGGAAGAGATTCAGCAGACGAAGCAAGCAGACAAAAAGGACTTTGTCATAGAGAAATCGGATTCTGGAAAGTACGAACTCGACTTCGCTTTCAAGCTGAAATACCAGCTCAACAAGGTGAGCGAAAACTATATAGATAAAATAATAGAGGATATCCCCCTGGTAAACCTTCTCGGGACACTAATAAAGGCAAAGAAGGATGATTACGTGTTTGAAAGCACCGAAGAAAAGGTAAAAAAGAACATGGTGGACCACAATACCGATTATTATGGCGGCAAGGCCATGGTCCATTATGATGATGCCGCAGAGAAAAAACTCTCGCCTGCAAAGACTTTTTTTGAGAATGTGGCCGACAAGACTGTTGCGCCATTCAAATGGACATTTGACAAACTGGGCGGATTCTTCAAATCCAAAAGCGCAAGCAGCGGTTCCGCACTCTACAAAGAGTTCGAGGCGCAGGTGAAGGACAATATGAGGATAGGCCTAAGCAGGGAGGATGCGATATCACTTACCAAGCAGGATATGGGCGATTCTGATATAACTTCAGGGAAGTATGGCATTTACAGCAGGGTGACTAAAGACAAGGATGTCAATGTGATATTAGACAATATAGCAAACGACTTGATCGAGGACGGAAAGATATGAGCGCCGGAAAGATAATCATAGGACTATTAATGTTCCTGGTAATAGCAGGCACCCTGTTCTATCTGCTATACAGCTCTCTTGTAGCCAAGGACTACGGCCCGACCTTTGATGTGGACGACATCATACCCGGCATGCCCGGCCAGGTATCCGAGGCTGAAATAGGGCAGCACTTTGAGGGCAAGGGCTTCGAGTTCTGGAGCGCCCGCGCGGAGGGAAGCGATTATTTTGTAGAGGTGAACACAGACAGCATATCGGAAGATTTGCTTGCATCGAGTATTGAAGATGCCGCTTATGTGGCTTCATACCTGAAAGGCAAAAACCAGAATCTGGCAAAGGTAATACTGGACGTATATTACACGGGATACGCCCTGTACCGCATAAGCGGGCCTGTGGACGAGCTGGCGGACGCTTATGACAAGGGCGATGAAACCTTTATAGGCTCGATAGGTATAGAAGACCTTCGCCCGCTTGACTTCAAGATAGAGAGCGACTTGTGGATGTTCGATTATCTGGTGGAAGTCACATCAATTGATGAGGCTTCTGTTTCCCTCACCCTCATCCCCTACCATCAAAGCCTTGCAGACATGCTCAACGACCTGACTGCCATGGCATTTATAATAATACAGGAAGCGCCCTTCGTCGATACTATCTATTTTATGATCGACTATGAGGAGACCTCAATTGCAATAACTTTCGAAACACAGGACATACTGGCATACATGAATGAGGAGATGGACTTTGAGGAACTTATGTCCGGATCGGGCATTGGCGCTAGTTGAAAACTCCAACGTGTTTAGCATTCAAATGGCAGGGAAGCTATTTAGCCCCCATCACTTTATACAGGGGTATCGCTGCGGCAGCCAGAAAGATGGCCGCATACCAGTACCAATCCAGTTCCAATATCGGCTCCCAGAGCTTCGCCAGCATCAGTGTGAAGCCCATGACGCTCAGCTTTATGAGAGCTATATCCTGCCAGCCCAATCCTTTAATCCTTGAATCCGCCCATTTGCCAATCATTTTTAGCTCCTTTTTATCTTTTGGCATGTGGCAATAAAAAGGCGTTAGGCAACAAGCCTTGCTTTTTATCGCTTTAACTATGAATTAAATGGAATCAAAATGCCACCAAAACCCAGGCCAGCTAGAGCCGCTAAGAAAATAAGAAAAGGCAGCATAGGCGGTAAGCCAGTCATGGTCTTCCCTCATGAAGGCACGCAGCTAACTGTAATGGAGAACCCACATAATAGGAAGTGGGCCCAAAAAGAGGGCATTTACCGCCTCTCGCTCGGCGGCTATGCAAAAGGCGGCGAAAGGCCGCTTATGGTAAGGCATGCCGAGTCCATAGATTGGGGAGCAGGCGGCAAGGTCAGTTTCCAGGTCGCGGGCTCGAAAACCACCGACCCGAGGCACCTCGCAATCTATAGAAAGTTCGGCAGAAAGGCTATTCTTAGGGGATGATTAGTCGCATAATGACTTATAAGTTTGGGCGCATTAACTCGGGTACCCCGAAAGGCGGCTCCCGATTTAATGAGTAAATACGGATTAGAAACCCTATTTAACCCTGCTATTAAATTCAGCGGTCGGAAGGTTCACAACACATGTCTTGCAAAGGCTCTTTGGCGGATTTGTAAGCTCCATCGGCCCCCCACAGTTTGAGCATACGCCCTTTTCATTGGTCATTTTGACTATATGTTTCGCTTTTGCCGAAGAAAAAGCGCAGAAGCTCTTTCGCCAGTAGTAAGCTGCTATTTCCTATGTCGATGGGGCTGGGCTCCCATTAGTTTCCTTAGCTTGTGGCAATCCTGCGCAATCCATTCCTTGTGCTCTTGCGGGGCGCCGTAGTCATGCCTTATCCAGGCTTGGAGAGGGTCCATGCCTTTTGAGACTGCATAGTTAAGAGCCAGTACGCTAGTCCTCTGACGGCCTTCACTGCAGTGGAAAAGCGTCTTTCTTCCCTTGCCCGCATTTGCCCTGACAAACCTAAATGCCTTGCGAAGCTCCTTTTCAGTGGGGCGGCCGTCTGCGTCAAGTGGCAAGCTAATTACCTTCATGCCTGCTTTCCTCGCTCTTACCTCGAGTTCGGTTGACATAGGCTCAATTGAGATTATGCCCCCAACGCCATGGCTTTTGAGAAACTCCAGGTGCCCCTCAGTTTTCGGCATGGAGGACCTTACCACGTGCTCGTCCACCTGCCTGAAAAGCTTTGGTTCTTCTGCCATTTTATCAAAATTCCGGAATATGGGACCTAATGATTATTGCAGGGCGCTTAAAAGCATGGGCTGCATTTTTCTTGCGCGCTAAGGTAATAAAGTGATGGAGATAAGGTACGCATCGCGTACAAGGGTTCAAAAGACTAAAGGCGAATTCGGCGCAGGATATGATTCTAGCACTGCCTACGTCAAGCCCCAGGATAAGCCTCATGAAGAAAAGGGCGAAAGCAAGGCAGATTCTCAGATGCAGCGATTCGGCGAGATAATGGGGCTGAAGAACGAAGCGCCAGAGGTGAGGAAGGCCATAATCTCAGCGGCCTTTCTAGGCTTTTCACCCCTACTTCTTGGCGCGCCCAAGCTGATAATCAAGAAAAGGAAGGAAGATTTGGGTCTTGATTAAAACTCTGTTTCTTGCTTTTGGGATTTTCCGCTTTCGTCTCGCCACCACATGAGCGCTTTGCCGTGGGCAAGCCTGAAGAAAACTGTTTTGGGGTTGTCGGGCTTCTCGCCGAAGTATTCCTTTCGAAGGGCGGCATCCTCTGAAAACTCAACCTTGCCCGATAGCCTCAACATCTTCTTGCCGTCATAGAAGCATGCTTCCATGAGCGGGTTTTCCCTTAACTGCTTGTATGTGTCCTTGTAGTCGGCAGTGTCAAAATGCACCCCAGACTTGTCTGCCTTCCATGCCAAAAATGCCCTTACCCTGGGCTGCGCGCCGTCTGCGGTAGCCAGGTAGCATACGGGGTTTTCCCTTATGAAGGATATTATTTCGTCCATTTTCGGCTATTATTATGTGATCGTATATAAAACCGGAGAAATATGCAAGAAGTTTTTATAGGTATTCGGGTAATTATAGCGGGTGGCTAATCCTAAAATGGTCAAGACTATTACTTCGGAAGTTGCTGTGATAATACTGGTTGGATTCATACTGACAGTGCTCGGCATCTACATGAACTTCGAGAACCTCAGCCTGGCGCAGAGGAGGAACGTGGACGCAGACATGCTGAACAACAACGAGATAATCTACGGCATACTGCAGCTCATCGGTATGTCAATAATCTTTGTCGGTGCGACTCGCGGGCTGATGAGGAGGACGGACGTCATGGCTAATAAGTTTGTCAACATCATGGACGTATTCACCTCGCTTGTGAAAAAACAGATAGAGGTAATAGACGACAAAGAGTGCAAGCGCGACCTTGCGGAGATGGAGGAAAAGAGCAGGCGCTTCAAGGAAGACATGTCGAGCTTAAAGAGGCTGTAAAATGATCGGAATACTGATTTTCCTGGTCGTAATCTTCATCTTCCTGCTGATGGCATCCATAAGGATAGTCATGCAATATGAGGTGGGCCTCCTGTTCACACTGGGAAGAGTAACCGGCCTCAAAAAACCCGGCCTGAATCTGATTGTGCCTATTTTCCAAACCCTTCAAAAGGTGGACATGAGGGTTCGCACCATCGACGTGCCAGACCAGGACGCAATGACCTCGGACAACGTTTCGGTCAGGATAAATGCCGTTCTTTACTACAAAGTAGTCGATACGAGAAAGGCCGTAGTCGAGGTAGAGGATTACAACTATGCGACCTCGCAGCTCGCCCAGACGACAATGAGAGACGTCGTGGGCGCAGTGCCGCTGGACGATTTATTATCAAAGCGCGACCAAGTGTCAAATAGGATACAGAAGCTCGTGGATGCCGCCACCGACGACTGGGGCATCAAGGTCACGTCCGTGGACCTCAAGCACATAGAGCTCCCGCAGGACATGGTCAGGGTGATGGCCAAGCAAGCCGAAGCTGAAAGGGAGAAACGTGCAGTCATAATCAAAGCGGAAGGTGAAGTAGTCGCTTCAAAAAATATGGCCGAAGCGGCTGTGGTACTCGCAAAAGCGCCGGGCGCGCTGCACCTGAGGACACTGCAGACGCTCAACGACCTGAGCAGCGACCAGAGCAACACTGTCATCTTCGCTGTGCCGCTAGAAGTGCTTCGAGCCTTCGAGGCTGTCGGTGATTTGGGTATTAAGGGGAAGTAATTCGCATGTGTTTTCCTTTTCTTAGGCTCTTTTTAGCCCTGTCTTTCTAGTTAAGCCATGAAATCCGTGTCTGCGGAGGAAGCCGAGTCAGTAAAGGAGCAAGACATAGCAAAGCAAAAAATCTCCTGTACTGTCTACCAGGAAAGCGGCACCAACCCTGCGACCATCTCCGTCGTCCTCCCCACATTCAACAACGGCAACGATGAGTACATAAAAACCATGCAGATGGTTATGAGGAAGATTGGAAAGCTGATAGACCGAGGCGCTGTGGACGAGCTCGTCATCGTCGATGGGTCCCGTGATGACAAAGGCATGCCCGACGCCGACTTCATCAAATTCATGCTGGCGCTTTGCATCAAGAACTGCGAAACTTTTAGAAAAGAGGTGGACTTCGTCCGCTCTATGCCCGAGGGCAAGCAGAGGAGCATGGAAGGCCGCTTTGATTTTTCAGTGAGATTTTTGAGCCAGCTGGACCCCCTGCTGCATAAGATATTCCTCGACCACGAGCTCCTCACACAGGATGAGCTAGAGTTCCTGAAGAAAGGAAAGGGAGCTGGATTATGGTATTCCATACCCGTGACTTATGGAGACATAGTCTGCTTTGTGGATAGCGATATCAAGAGCTTCAGGAAATTCTATGTGGGTGCATTGTGCAAACCCATCCTGGACACATGGAAAAGCGATTGCAAAAGCAGGGACTGCAGCCCGGATATAGTATTCTCAAAGGCTGTCTATACCAGAAAGAACGAGACCGCACAGGGCTTTAAGATGGGCGGCAGGCTGCAGAGGGCTGGTATGGCACCGCTCTTCAGGGCACTAGCGAGGAGGGGCTGTTTTGAGGGCCTGGAAAAGCTGGACTACCACGTCAGCGGGGAGTGTGCATTCTATATAGACGCGCTCAAGGACATACACTTCTCAAACGGCTATGACATCGAGACCTCTATCTTATGCCAGCTCTGGAAAGAGTACGGCATGGGCAGGATAGCGCAGGTGGATTTGGGGATATACCAGCACATCCCGGGCAGCGATGACCATGTCAGCGACATGATGCGCGAGATAGCTTCCGCCATTAAGCACTGGTGCACGGAGTATGGCATGCCTATAAACCGGGATGATATGTCAAAGGTTTATGCAAAGGAGGGCTATGCAATACTCGAAGAATACTGGGCTAAAGCCAAACGCCTTGAAGGCTTCTCATACGACAGCTCTGACCGGCTGAACGACTCGAAGCGCGTGGACGAGTTCACCCAGATACTCAAAGAGTCCTGGGAAGGAGGAAAGCCGAAGCTACTAAAGGCATGGAAAGAGCTTGAGGAGAAAGCCAACGCAGAGCATGGCTACTCCTACCAGAACCTGAAGCTGTCCCTCAGGAAAAGGATAAATAAATTTACCTCGAATATGATATTATCTTCAATATACATAGACAGAAGCGATGACATCATACAGAAATATACTAGTGTTCACGGACCTTGACGGGACGCTCATAGACCATGACACGTATTCATGGAAGGCTGCGGAACCCGCAATCAGTAGACTGAAAGCAGGGGACATTCCAATCATCCCCTGCACATCCAAGACCCGCGCCGAAATAGAGTTTTACAGGAAGAGCATGGGGCTGGAAAGCCCCTTCATTTCAGAGAACGGAGGGGGGATTTTCATACCCGAGGATTATTTCGGGTTCGATTACAGTTTTGATAGAAAAGCCGACGGCTACAACATCATCGAGCTGGGCAGGCCCTATGCTGAGATACGAAAGGCCATGGGCGAGCTGTCGTCCTATGGCAAACTAGAGGGCTTCGGAGACTGGGCTCCAGAAAGGCTGGCTGAGCATACTGGGCTGTCCCTGCGGGAGGCCGAGTTGGCCAAGGCTCGGGAATACGACGAGGCCTTTGTCTTTGAGGGCGATGAGGAAGGGCTGAAGAAAGCGATTGCGGGCATGGGCTTGGGCTGGACCAAGGGCGGGCGCTATTGGCACATAATGGGAAACAACGACAAGGGCAAGGCTGTGAAGATACTGGCAGGGCTTTACAAAACGGGGAGGAGGAGGCTGAAAACTGTCGGGCTCGGCGACTCGCTCAATGATTTGCCGATGCTTCAAGCCGTGGACATACCCATACTCATCAGGAAGAAAGACGGGAGCTACGACGAGCGGGCGACCGTAGACCGATTACTGAAGACCGAAAAGCCCGGCCCTTCCGGCTGGAACGAAGAGATTCTAAGAATCCTGGGATAGTTTTTACTAGTCCATACATGCCCGCTAAAAATGCTGCGCCTTGTTGCGGCCCCGATTTTTATAGAGCCTGTCGTTATATTAACAAAATGCTCCGGCGACGCACCATGACCAAGGCCTTCCTGGTAGGCATACAGGAGATGGAAGAGAAGATAGGTGCAAAAGAGACAGACGAGTGGATGAAAAAAATCGGCGAGAGGCTTGCCGAGATGGAGGGTCCCGGGCTCATGGGCGACCAGACAGACCATCTCTACTGCTTCAGGATATGCCTCTTCGCGCCGAAGCTTGACGATTTCATAGCCGAGATGGGGCTCCCGAAAGAGCACGAGCAGATACTCAAATATATTAAAGCAAGATATGACGGGCCCGAGGGCGCCGCCCCGGTGAACGTCATGTGCTCTATGTGTTATGCTTACAGGAAGAAGAGGGCGCAGCTGGCCGGCAAAAAAGACATGCTTCACCTGGCTGCGAAATACAAGTTAACAGGTGACGAGAATTACAACGACAAGAAGCTGCTGGAAAAAGCAGGCTACACAAAGGCCAAACTGAAGAAGCTGCTGAATGATTACGACTGTATAAACAAGTACATCTGAGCTAAACCCATAAATTCATCAAATGAACCCGAAAGAAGCCAGGCTGCTTTACAAGAGCAGCTTGAAGATACTAAAAGGAAACCAGCATAAAAACGGGGGCTGGTATGCCTCGCCGCCGGGCACGCGCTACCCCTATGTCTACGCCAGAGACCATTCAGTAGACATACTCGGAGCGATAAGCGGAGGGCTTTTCAAACAAGCGAGGAAGGGCTTGGAATTCATGCTCGAGCACCAGAAGCCAAACGGGGAATTTGCCCAGAGGTATGACACGGACGGCAACGACAGGTCATACAAGGAATTGCAAATAGACGGGAACGGACTAGTGCTTTTTGCGCTTGGGGATTATTGCGAGAAAAGCGGTGACTTGTCAATCGCCGGGGAATATTGGGATGTTGTTGTCAAGGGTGCGGGCTATATAATCCAGAATATGAATAAGGAAGTCAACCTTGTCCACACCATCAACAGCATACATGAATACCCGGCCTACGAGCACGGGTTTGAGATCTATGCCAACTCGGCATGCTACGGGGGCTTAGAGGCAGTCAGCCGAATAGGAATGCTGCTGGATAAGAAAACTGACGGCATCGGGCCTGCGAAAAAGAGGTTAGGTGCCGGGATTACAAAGGCGCTCTGGAGCCCTAAGAGAAAGAGCTTCATCAAGAACATAAGGATAAAGGACAAGACATCAAAGCCCCTAGGCTACGACCCTTATTCCTCGGTGGTTACGGACGTGGATGCAGCACTCTATGCGCCGGCCTATTTCGGCGTCGTCGAGGACAGCGACCCCAAGATGCTTGTGACCACTGAACGCATCCACAGGGAGCTCTGGGATATGGAATTAGGGGGCCTAAACCGATATCCCGAAAGCTGGGGAAGAAACAACGGGGGCTACGGCCCATGGCCGCACTTCACCGCCATGCTTGCAAGGCACTATACAAGGACCGACATGAAATGGATGGCCAACATGTATCTCTCCTGGATAATAGACAAGTCCTATGAGTATTTATTACCTGAGCACGTCACCACACAGGGGAGGTTCGAGCTTTGGGAAGAGGAGTATAGGAATGCATGCATCATGCGCGACGACAAGAAGGTCATGATAGACGGCATCAGGTCCCACCCTATGTGGGAAACCGGCCTTGCCTATGTTGTCGTGCCCCTTATCTGGCCGCATGCAGAATACATAATGGCCTACAACGAGTACAAGGAAAAGTATCTTTAATAGCCCAGCGTCACTACGTTCACTATATTGTGCGCATGGTCCGATATCCTCTCCAGATTGTTGACCAGGCTTAGGAAGGTCGGGCCGCAGCGTGGGTCGCAGACGCCTACTTTTTCGCGCGCTATATGGTTCTCATTTGCCTTTTCTTTCAGGGAATCTATCTCGGCTTCGAGGCATAATACCTTTTTTGCCAAGCGCCCGTCGTTCGTTGCCATTACCTCCAGAGCCCCAACCAAGCTCTTTTGGGATTTTTCAAATATAATATCCAGCTCTGACAATGCCCCCTCTGAGAACACCATGCCTTCCTTTATTTTAGTGCGGCTGTGGCGGGCGAGATGGTTTATGTGGTCGGAGGTCCTCTCGATGTCCGAAATGGTGTGGACAAGAACCGAGAGTTCTTTTGATTGGGAAGCAGATAGCGCATCCTGATTAATTTCCTTGAGGAAGTTATCGAGAGAGGCATAAATGCAGTCTACTGACATTTCTTTCTTTTCTATCGCCTGGGCATGCTTGAGAGAGCCCTGGAAAATGAGTTTGCGGGCATCCTTCATCATGCCCAGCACTATGCCACCCATGTATTCCGCTTCCATTTTTGCCTGCTCCAAGGCAAGTGATGGCGTCGCCAAAAGGTTCTTGTTTATGTACTTGCTTCCGCTTTCAATCCGTATTTCCTCCCCCGGCAAAAGCTTCTTGGCCAGGATTATGAAAAACCCTGAGAAAGGGAGAAGCAGCATTGTTGCGACCAGATTGAAGGCCAAGTGGGCATTTGCAACCTGCCTTGCAAGGTCGCCTGAACTGCCCTCTATGAAAACAGAGAACATGGGGAGCAGGGGGAGGAATATCAGCACCCCAAAAAGGTTGAACATCACATGCACCATTGCCGCGCGCTTTGCCGAAAGCGTTGCAGCAAGAGAGGCAAGGACCGCGGTTATGCATGTCCCAACGTTGGCGCCGAGAAGAAGGGGGATTGCAGATGCGAGGCTTATCAGACCGCCGGAAGACATCGCGACTACTAGCGCCGTAGTAGCCGAGCTGCTCTGCACAAGGGCAGTGAAAACCATGCCTGCAAAAAGCCCTAGCAGGGGGTTTGAAGCAAAGCTCGATAAGAGGTCCATGAAGGCCGGCTCATTCTTGAGGGGCGATACTCCGTCGCTCATAAGTATCATGCCCAGGAATATCATGCCAAAGCCCATAATGACCTGGCCGATACCCGAATACTTGCGGTTCTTTGACCTCATAAGTATCAGGCCCAGAGCCATCGCAGGGAAGGCAAGAAGAGTAATCTTGAATGCTATTATCTGCGCAGTCACGGTTGTGCCTATGTTGGCACCCATTATGACAGGGACTGCGGATTTCAGGGTCATAACGCCGCCGCTTATAAGGCCGACCACGGTTACGGTCGTAAGGCTCGAGCTTTGGACTAATGATGTAAATACCGTGCCTACAGCAACGCCCTTGAGGCGGTTGCTGGTTAGCTTATGCAGTATCCCTTTCAGGCGCGCTCCGGCAGTCTTTTGCAGGCCGCCGCTAAGGAGCTGCATCCCGTAAATGAAAACGGCCAGGCCGCCGATTACGTAGAATAAGATGTACATCCAATCCATTGTAGAGAGTAACGGGAGGAAATATATAAATTAACTAGAAAGGGCTTCTCTTAAAGTACCTGGTGTGGAGCAGCTCTTCTGATTTAGCGCTAAGCGGCTCGCCAAGGAACTCTGAATATATCCTTTTGACCAGAGGATTCTCATGCGACTTGCGCAGTGGCAGGCGGGCATCTTCCCGATAGATGGCTTCCATCCTCTTGATTATCTTTTCTTTGGAGTATGGCAGGGGCTGGCCGCCTCCACCCACGCAGCCCCCGGGGCAGGCCATTATCTCTATGAAATGGTAGTCGTTTTTTCTCTTCAGCAGCTCTCTTGCATTGCGGAGGCCGTTGGCCGCAGCGAAGCGGAGTTCCTTGTTGTTGATTGTGATTGTGCCCTCCTTGATGCCGTCCATGCCCCTCAGCTGCTCGAATTCTATCTTCTCCAGCTTTTTGCCGGACGCAATCTCGTATGAGGTCCTGAGGGCGGCTTCCATCACGCCCCCACTAGAGCCGAAGACTGCTGCAGCGCCCGTTGAGATGCCTAATGCGGGGTCAAATTCCTCGTCTTCCAATGCTGAGAAGTCCACATCGAAATATTTTATCAGTTTTGAGGCCTCCCTAGTAGTCAGGACATAGTCCACCCCGCTTTTGAGCTCAGGGCGGGTCGACTCGAACTTCTTCGCCGTGCAGGGCATTACTGAGACTACGGCTATGTTTTTGCGCGGGATGCCTTCCTTCTTTGCGTAGTAGGTCTTTGCCAGGGTCCCGAGCATCTCATGCGGGCTTTTGCAGGTTGACATATTGCCAATCAGGTCGTGATAAAAATGCTCCATGAACTTTATCCAGGCAGGGCAGCAGGTTGTAATCATGGGGAAGGGCCCGCCCTTGTCAAGCCGTTTAAGGAACTCAGCTGACTCTTCCATGATGGTCATGTCCGCGCCCAGATTTGTGTCAAAGACCTTGTCAAAGCCGCAGCGGCGCAGGGCAGCGGCCATTTTACCTGTAACAAGCGAGCCGGGCGGCATTCCGAAATTCTCGCCTATCGACACCCTTATCGAGGGTGCCGTCTGCACTATGACATGCTTCTTCTTTTCCTTGAGCAGGGCGATCACTTCCTTCAGGTGTTCCCTTTCGCTTATTGCGCCCACTGGGCAAGCAGCGATGCACTGTCCGCATTTTATGCATGCCACCTCGTTCAGGCTGTGCTCGAAATAGGGCGTGACCCGCTCGTGGTGTGCCCTTCCCGCGAAGTCGATGGCATATGTCGCCTGGACTTCAGCACATACCTTGACGCACCTCCCGCAGTTTATGCAGAGCTTGTTGTCCCTCACGACTGCAGAGCCCAGCTCGGAAGTATATTTCCTGGTCGGGTCAAACCGGGAGTGCTTGATGCCGAGGTCGGCTATTATCTTGCAAAGGTCGTGCTCTTCATTAGGAATCATGCAGGACTTGATATGCTCGGGCATCAAGAGCTCAATGATGACGCGCCTTGCCCTCTTGACCTTTTCGGACGCCGTGAGTATCTCCATGCCTTCTTCGGGGTATGTGGAACAGGATGTGAGAAGCTTGCCCCTCACTTCAACAACACAAAGGCGGCACCTGGATTCAGGCTCAAGGCCTTCCTGATGGCAGAGCGTAGGCACATTGACACCATTGTCGCGCAGTATCTGAAGCAGTGTTTTTTTAGCGTCGCATTCAGTTTCCTTGCCGTCAATCACTATCTTCATCGTAGCCTCCGGTTCTTCTGCTCTCTGGCCCTTTCCTCAAACTCCGGTCTGAAATGCTTCAGCGCCGTCAGCAGGTGCTTTGTTGATGTCTGCCCGAGCTGGCAGGAGGAAGTCTCGCTTATCACCTCGGCGAGCTCCTGAAGCGTTTCAAGGTCTTCCATCTTTGTGTTCTTCATAGAGATGTTCTCAAGAAGTGCAAGTACCCTCATTGTGCCCTCTCTGCATGGAGTGCACTTTCCGCAGCTCTCGAACTCGTAGAACTTGGAGATGTTCGTGGCCATGTCTACTATGGATTTCGTCTCGTCCACAACTATGACGGTGCATGCGCCCAGCATGCAGTCGCTCCCGCAGACATTCTCAGTCAGAGGCATGTCCTTGTAGGGCATGCAGCCGCCGAAGCATCCGAAATAGACTGCCTTTATTTTGTTTTTTGGAACACCCATTTCGACAAGCTTTTTCAGGCTTGTGCCTAGGGGAAGCTCGTAGACCCCGGGCCTTGAGACGTCGCCCGATAGGCAGTATAAGCGCAAGCTAGGGTCCCAGCCGCCCAGGAGGGCCAGCGGGGCATTGGCCAGCGTTTCGACATTGTTTATCAGCGTGGGCTTCCCGAAGAGGCCGGATGAGCAGGGATATGGCGGCCTGGCCCTGGCCTGGCCACGCTCGCCCTGCATCGAAGAGATTATCGCAGTCACCTCTCCGCAGATGTATGCGCCTGCGCCCACTAGGATAGTTATCTCCAGGTCCGAGCCCGTTTTCCGAATCGCTTCCTGAATCGCTTTCTTCAGCTTCCGCTCAAGATAGTCGTACTCGCCGCGCAGATAGATGAATGCCTTTTTCGCATTGACGGCATATGCGGCGATGAGAATGCCCTCGATTACCAGAAGGGGGTTGTTTTCTATTATGAACCTGTCTTTGAAACTGCCGGGCTCACCCTCGTCTGCATTGCAGATGAGGTATTTCTCGCCCCCGGGCTGCTGTGATACCTCTTCCCATTTAAGGCCTGTGGAGAAGCCTGCCCCGCCCCTGCCGCTGAGGCCCTTGGCTTTGATTAGCCCTATTGTTTTTTTCCTGCCCATGCTGCTTGCTCTGCGGTAGGCTGCAAAATCCGTTGTGCGAAGTATCTGCATTTTATTTCAAGCCGTCGAGTATCTTGTCCAGCCTTTCCTCGGTGAGGTTGCCGTAGACCTTCTTGCCTATCTTCATTGCAGGGGCCCGGTCGCAGCATCCGATGCAAGAGCATATGTGAAGGCTGAAGCGCTTGTCTTTTGTAGTCTGGCCGGATTTTATCTTCAGCTTCTTTTCCATGTATTTGATTAGATCCAAAGAGCCGTTGAGGTAGCAGGAGGGCGAGTTGCAGATTTCGATGACATATTTCCCCTGCGGCGAGGTGTGGAGCTTGGAGTAGAAGGTGGTCGTGGCATAGATTTTTACTAGGGGGATGCCAGTCTTCTTGCTGAGGGCCTTCATCGAGTTTTCAGAGATGTAGCCTTCTTTACCCTCTATCTCCCTAAGCATGGGAAGCAGCATTTCAGACATGCTAATATTAGAATCCTGCTTATAAAAGCGGGGAGAGCCCCAGGACAAACAATCGCTCGAAGAAATAGGATTTCTTTGCCAGGATTTTTTGATTGAAGCCTTGGAATGCTGGCGGGTCTTCAGTGCTGCTGGAGACAAGCAGGAGTATTTTACCGCCAGGATTGAGATGACTGGAGACTGAAGACAGAAAACCCCTGACCGTAGACAGCCCGTCGGGCCCTCCGTCCCAGGCGATGCTCTCCATGGTCTTCGGTTCCGAGTCTTCTGTCGGCACGTAAGGCGGGTTGAATACTATCAAATCGTATTTGGCGCTAAGGTTTTCAAATAAGTCGGATAAAATAAATTTTATTTTAACATTTTCCTTGCCCGCGTTTTCCTTTGCGAGGAGGATTGCTTCAGGGTTGATGTCTGCAGCGGTAACGCTACAGCCCTGCTTTGCGGCGGCGATTGCGAGTATTCCGGAGCCGGTTCCCAGGTCTAGGACGGTCTTGGGTCTTGGGTCTTGGGTTCTCAGATAATCTTCTAAGACTCCCTTCATCATAAAGGAATCTTCCCCCGGCATGTAGACGGTGTCCATTCAAGCGCTAATTTTTGTTAAGCAAAGTAAAAAACAAGCCAGAGATGAACGAGCGCATATCAAAGCTCATGGAAAATCCGCAGAGGGGCTTAATAACCCTGGCTACGCCCATGATTATATCGACGGTGTTCAGCACTATACTTAATCTCGTGGATTTCTTCTTTGTCAGCGGCCTTGGGCCGAACGCTCTTGCAGCAGTGCACGTATCATTCCCGGCTTTCTTCATAATAATATCACTTGGGCAGGGCGTGATAATAGGCAGCACTGCCCTGATATCTAAACGTATGGGGGAAGGCAACAAGAAGTGGGCAGAGGAAACCGGCCTGCACGCCATATTCATCGCCCTGCTGCTCTCTGCCATATTCACCATCATGGCAGTCTGGGCGCCGCAGATGGCCGGCGGTATGGGGGTGGGGCCGGAGGTCACTGCAATGGCTTCGGATTACATTCAGGTGATATTCCTGGGTAGCTTTGTTTTCTTTATACTTTTCGCACTGCAGTCCGTACTGCAGGGAGAAGGCCATACCAGGATGGTAATGAAAATATCGCTCATATTCACATTCCTGAACGCGGCGCTGGACCCCCTGTTCATCTACTGGCTCGATATGGGCGTTGGCGGGGCAGCGATAGCCACTGTGATCGCAGCGGGAACGGCACTTGCATATGCCTCGTGGTATATAATACTCAGCAAGAAGTCCTATCTTAAGATAAACCCCCGGGAGTTCATATACACCCCCCAGATAATTAAGAACATCTTCAAGGTGGGGATACCCGCGGCCGGCTCTCATATCGGCATTTCAATAATGATATTCGGCCTGAACTTCATACTGGCCGGCTTCGGGGATAAGGCCGTATCGGCTTATGGGATAGGCTTCAGGATAGACTCGTTTGCCATACTGCCAATCCTGGGCTTGTCGGGAGGCCTGATTCCCTTGCTTGGCTACTTCAGGGGTGCGCGAAATTACGAGGGAGCGCACAAAGTAAGCCGACTTGCCCTGAAGATGAGCGTGGCATTCGGGCTGCTGGCGGGAATTTTGATCTATTTCTCGGCGCCGTATTTAGGAGGGATCTTCACAGACGATCCGGAGGTTATTGCAATAACCATTAGCTATCTGCAGATAATGGCTTTCGCATATGTCTTTATCGGGACAGGGATCATCCTTTCGGCAGGCTTCCAGGGCATGGGGAGGGGCATGCCCTCCCTGGTCATCACGCTCATCAGGGCCATAGTGTTGGTGATACCACTAAGCTACATTCTGTCTGGGTATTATGGTGTGAGTGGTGTCGCTACAGGGATAGTCCTGGCCGCGGCAGGGTCTGCATTCGTCTCGCTAGTGTGGATAGAGTACTACTTCAGAAAGATATGCACAGAGTGCTACAAAGAGAAAGAAAGAGAGCCCGCTAGGGCTCAATGAAGCTTGTTTTTGAAGGATTCTTACTTTTTCTTAGCCTTTTTCGCTACGGGCTTCTTGGCTTTCTTTACTGTTTTCTTTACAGCCTTTTTGGGGGCAGCCTTCTTCTTGACGACCTTCTTCACAGCCTTTTTTGGTGAAGCCTTCTTCGCAACTTTCTTTACGGGCTTCTTGGCGATCTTCTTCGCAGCCTTCTTGGGTGCTGCTTTCTTGACGACCTTCTTTACTATGGCCTTCTTCTTAGCAACCGCTTTTTTAGCAGCCTTCGCAACTTTTTTTGCAACCATCTTTTTCACCTCCAGCTAGTTTAAACAAGTTATTGGAGAAAGAATGGGAGCTTCAATAAAAACCTATTGTTTTTTTCGATGATTGGGCGTTTTTTAAGTCAGTGGAAGAATGCCGGCTTGGCATAAGCTTTTGGAAATCTTTTATAGCTGATTATTCTAACTAAGCGCTTCACTAGCGAGTTTCTCTCGCCTACCTATTGCGGGTGTGGTGTAGCCTGGTATCACTCGAGCCTTCCAAGACATTTTCTTCCAAGACGCGAGGTTCATAAAACGAACCTGCGCCCAATTTGGCCGGCGGCCAAATTCGGGAAATGTCTATCAAAAGAAGGGTTTTCGCTTCGCGAAAACGTCTTTTGAAGACTCAGTACCTGCACTAACGCTGCAGGTCAAAACTGAAAACTGAGATCGGAGTCAGCTCGGAACCCGGGTCCGAATCCCGGCGCCCGCACTTAATTTATCTAGAGGTAGCTCGTGCCGGCGCCTTACGCCAAGGAGCGGTGCTGTGCAAAGCATCTCCTTGCCGTCCCGGCGCCCGCATCTCATTATTCTTAGCGTAGCCTCGATGCGGCCGCAACCTGCAAGGTCATATGCATGTAGGTCGTGTCCACCTTGCAGTCCCGGCGCCCGCACTTCATCGCTTATTGGCATAGCCTCGGTGATGAAGTGCTTGGAACGCAGTGGAAAGCATCTTACTTGTTCTTAGCTTAGGCTCGGGTCTGCGGTCTTCAGTCTGCGGTCTTCGGTCTTCTTGGTGTTTTTTATGTTTTGCGGCCTAAACTATGGTATGGCAAGAGCGCCCAAACGTGCAAACCCCGGAATAGGCAAACCCGTCGCTAGCCGAGCTAAGCGGGGTAAACGAGGGCCGAAGCTCCAGCCGTACCGCATCTATGAGACAGATCCTGAGAGAAGGCTGTCACCGCTTCCTGATTTCATGGTAATCGATGAGAATAAATTGCACCAAAGCCCTATTTTCAAGGGGAAGAAGGTTGTGGTATATTCCCCCCACGCAAGCGATTTTGTCGTCAGGAGCGGGACCACAATACACCTTCTCAACCGGCCGGGTGAAGGCGGAAAACCCCTCAATGACGTGCATGTGGTTGTTACCGGGACAGGGCATAGGGGTGTACTAGACAATATTACCGCCGACCGAATAAAAAAAATTGACATCAGGGCGGAAGAAGGCAGGCTGAGTGCGGAGGCCCTCGGGCTTAGGGCCCCAAAAGATGCAATGGTACGGGACGGCTACGGCGCCCGCAACTGGGGCCAATATAGCACATTTAATGCTTTTAAGACTTATGACAACCATGAGATAGACGCTTCCGAACAAAGGCGAATGGATTACGACATAGAGTGCAAGATGCCTGATGTAGTCATGGTGCCATCCAAGTTTGACAGGGTGCAATCGATGAATAGGAACACCAGGGAAATGGTGATAAAGTCCATAAGGAAGCATCTTGCAGAGCAGCACAGGAAGGGAGTGTCTAGGGAAGTCCTCATAATGGAATACCCCACGGCGCAGATGGCCAGCATACCGGATAAGAATTTATGGATAAACTTCAAGAATCCTAAACTTGCGGACGAGACTAAGAAAAGGGCAATCAAACACCAAAAGAGCCAGAAATTCACACAGGCTGAGATGGACCAGATGATTGAGGAAGCACACGAGGCTTTTGAGGCTGCCGAGGAATTTAGGATGGTGCAGAATGACCACAGCAAGATAAGAGTCTCAAGAGCTCTTGATTATGGGCATGCCCTCCCGGTCATAGGGGGGAGCACCGCAAGAGGTGAGCATTTCAAGCTCCTGCGGGCAAGGGTAGCGAGCAGGAGGGGAGTCCCGGTAGTCAAAATAGAGCCGGTGAGAAGCCCGGGAGAGCATCTTGCCAAGATGGCGGGCCTTATGCCTAAGGATAGGAGCAAAGACGAGGGCAAATATTATAGGGAAGAGAAAAAGGCCCATCAGCGCGAACGCAGGCGGGCCAAGAGCAGGCAGCACCTGAAGAACTGGAAAGAGGACAGGAAGCAAAGAGCAGCCTGGAAAAAGCTAGGGGTGCGGGAGTAGTTTTTTAATAAGAATTCTCAAATATAGCGCACTTTTAGGTTAAGCACTTGATAGGCGAGCCCTGCGCTTAGATCCGCTCGCCTTGGCGTAACCCGCCTTAGCGTAGTCTGGTTAACGCGTCTGGCTGTAGTTTGTTGGTCGGAGAAATCCGTCGAGAAGCACGCGGCGACCGGAAGATCCCCGGTTCAAATCCGGGAGGCGGGACTACTTCAGTTTTCAGTTTGCAGTCTTCGGTTTTGTGACCGCCGACCGGTTAAAACTGAAAACTAATCATGTGGCAACCCATAGATTAAATCGTGATGAGCCACTCTGACATATCTGACGTAATCCCCTTCTATCCTAAAGGTTATCACAAAGGGGTCCAC